>CAKAQU010000083.1 GCA_916720335.1 uncultured Moraxella sp.
GTACTACGGAAACATTGAGTATGACCATCTCCAAAAAATTCTACCACCAATCCATGTTTTCCGCCTTGCACCAGCGTATCAAATTTGCGTAAAACACCTCTATCAGGCAATGTATGCGTATCAATACCCAGATAAATTTGAGCATTTAGTGTATTAGCGAGTGTAACAGCTTGTCTAATATCGTCTTTGCTATCAATCACCCCAACATTTTTGGCATCTGTACCTGCTCCAGCTTGATACCATTTTTGGTGTATCGCAGGTCGCTCAAGTGTTGCAACCAATTTGGTTTTGGTATCAATAACAGCTTTAGCAGGATTTGGACGAGAGGGTGTATAATCATCTTTATCAATAATGGTTTGACTGTATTGACGTAGTAAATTTTCGTAATAAAATAAGTTTTTATCAATCCGAAAACTGCCTTTAGCCTTGATGGCACAGTACAAGTAGGCGATATATCTTGGTAGTATCCCATACAGCACCACACTTGCTATCATTAAAATAGCCAAACTAGCAGGCGTGGCTTGATTGTTTAATAACTCAGCCGTTGTTGGTACATTTAGACCTAAAAAGCTAGGAATAATGGATAAAAGTGACAGTGCTTGTGCAAAATGCTCATTGCTTAATAGGGTGGATTCCCAAATAAAAGCATAACTTTTAAACAAAAACAAACCCAAAAGTGCCAATAAATTACCAAACAACCCAAACAGCCACACCTGGTGAATCAGTTTGCCAATTTGCCATTTACCACCGTCTTTTTGAAAAAATTCTTCTTGATAAATATCAAAAGCGGTTTTATCCAGCGGTTTTTGGGGGCGTAATTTATCAAAAATAAAAGACAGCCAAGAATAACTTTTGGGTTTTTTAAGTCTAATTACCCACCAAAAAAGCGTAAGAGTGTGCAAACCTAAAATGCTTAAAAATACGTAAAAGAAACTGACAATTTGTGTGCCTAAAAGCCCAAAAACTGCAAGATATCCCAATAAAAAATAAGCAATGTAATAACCACGTCGGGCAATTTTCATCAAAAATTCATTTCGATGTAACGCATTTTTTAAATGACCATCTGAATCAATCAGCTCAGCTCGTTTTACACAGCGTTCAAAGGCACTACCATCTAGATTTTTGGCGATTTTGGTGGCATCTTTTGGGCTTGTAGCAAAGATGTAATTTTGATTTTCTAGGCGGCGTACCATATCTAATTGTTTGTGAATAAGATTGGTGTGTTGGGTGGATTTGAGCTTTTGCATAATGATAACTTTTTATACAAGATTGGTGATACTGGGTTAAATAGCAACTTACAATTAAGCTGATTGCAGCTGAGTTAATTTCAATGTGGCTTCATCAAGCTTTTGGCGAATTTGTGGATTTTCGCTTGTAGCTAGTTGTTTGGTAAATTTTTTGATTTGATTGCGTAATTTTGCCATTTCAATGGTGTTTTTAGCTGTTTTTTCATCAATGATTTGTGCGGTTTGCCCATTTTGATTGATGGCGTTGCTTAAGCTGCTTTCTACGGTGCTAACGACAGGTTTTGCGCCATTGGTTATATTTTTAGCAACACGGTCAAGATGTCGATAGTAACGCTGACGTAAATGCTGCTGATTTTGATGACGTTCTTCATGGCTTGGATTTTCGTCAAAATCAACCAAGCTAATACAATCTACAGGGCAAGGCAGTAGACATAATTCACAACCTGTACACAAATCTGTTAAGATGGTGTGCATGTGTTTGGCGGTACCAATAATTGCATCCACTGGACAAGCAGGGATGCACTTGGTGCAGCCAATACAGTCCTCTTCTTTAATAATAGCACGTACAGCTTTTGGGCGTTGGGTTGTTGGATTTAAAGGAAATTTACCCAACGTGGCAGGTAGTTTGTCGCGCATTATGCCATGATTTTGTAGAATGGCGAAAATCGCATCTGTAACCGCCTGACCGCCAGGAATGCACAAATTATGAGCTTGGGCTTCTACTACAATGCTATAAGCATAAGGCAAACAACCATCTCGATGTGTGCATAGACCACATTGGGTTTGTGGTAAGACATCATCAATTTGGGCGATGGTGATTTGCTGATTTTCTGGCAACTCTTGAATTTTAAGAGTGTGAAATAAAATCGGCAAATTAGCGGACTTATTAGCAGTGTAAGTAATCATGAAAATCCATCAATATAACAATACAATAACAAAAATAAGACAACAACTACCAAAACTGTCTTATTATAACAATTTTTAACAAAATTAGTTAGAAATGACTAAACTTTAAGCGTTTTTTCTTTTAAAGCCAGTAGTTTATCGCGCACCTTTATTGCTTCTTCAAATTTGAGTTCGGCAGAGAGCGTTTTAATACGCTTTTCAAGTCGGTTGATTTCTTTGGCAAGTAACGTTGGATTGTACAAAATATCAACATCAATATCACCAAGCGCCTCCATGTTGATGGTGGGGCTAGCAACGTTTTCTACTTCGCCTGTGTCTATTTTATCAGTGATGGTACGTGTGGCAGATTTTGGAGTAATATTGTGAGCGGCGTTATAAGCAAGCTGTTTGGTTCGGCGTCTGTTGGTTTCATCAATGGCTTTTTGCATGCTGTTTGTGATGGTGTCAGCATATAAAATAGCTTTACCATGAATATGTCGAGCTGCCCGACCAATTGTTTGGATAAGTGAACGTTCTGAACGCAAAAAACCTTCTTTGTCTGCATCAAAAATTGCTACCAAAGATACTTCAGGCATATCCAAACCCTCGCGCAATAAGTTAATGCCAACAAGGACATCATGCACGCCCGTTCTAAGTTCATGAATAATTTTCATGCGTTCTACGGTATCAATATCTGAATGTAAGTAAGCGACTTTTACGTTGTATTCTTTTAAGTAACTGGTTAAATCTTCTGCCATACGTTTGGTTAAAGTGGTGATTAATACACGTTCATTCAAAGATTTACGAAGATTAATTTCTCCAAGCACATCATCAACTTGGGTTAAAACAGGACGAATTTCAATTTCAGGGTCAACCAATCCTGTTGGGCGCAAAACTTGTTCGATGACGCTTTGAGCGTGAACTAATTCGTAATCGGCAGGCGTGGCTGAAACAAAAATTCGTGTGGGTACGATTTTTTCCCACTCTTCAAACGTCATAGGTCGATTGTCCAAAGCTGAAGGCAGGCGAAAACCATAGTTTACAAGTGTCTCTTTTCGGCTTCTATCGCCTTTATACATTGCGCCAATTTGGGGTAGGGTAACATGACTTTCATCTAAAAAAACCAGCGCATCTTTGGGTAAATAATCAAACAAAGTGGGTGGGCAGGCGCCTTGAGGTCTGCCTGATAAATGTCGCGAATAATTTTCGATGCCATTACAATAGCCAAGCTGCGTAATCATTTCCAAATCGTATTGAGTGCGTTCCTTGATGCGTTGAGCTTCTATCAGTTTATTGTGTTTATTAAAATATTCCAATCGCTCATTAAGCTCATCTTTGATGGCAAGACTTGCCGCTTCTAATTGTTCTTTTGGGGTAACGTAATGTGATTTTGGGTAGATGGTAATGCGTGGCACTGTTTTAATGCTTTTACCGGTCAAAGGGTCAAACCAAGTGATTTTTTCTACTTCATCATCAAATAAACAAATGCGTATCGCCAAACTCTCGCTTTCAGCAGGGAAAATGTCCAACGTTTCTCCAAAAACCCGATACGTTCCCCGTCCAAAATCAAGTTCATTGCGTTGATACTGTAATTCGACCAAGCGTTTGATTAAATCTTGGCGTGAAACGATATCACCAACCACAACATGAAACAGCATTTTTAGATAGCTTTGAGGGTCGCCAAGCCCATAAATTGCCGAAACGGATGCTATAATAATTGCGTCTCGTCTTTCCAATAAAGCTCGCGTTGCTGACAATCGCATTTGGTCAATATGGTCATTAATAGCACTGTCTTTTTCAATAAATGTATCTGATGCAGGCACGTAGGCTTCAGGCTGATAGTAATCATAATAACTAACAAAATATTCTACGGCATTGTGTGGAAAAAAGGCCTTAAATTCTCCATACAACTGGGCTGCTAAAGTTTTGTTGTGCGCCATAATGATAGCAGGGCGATTGCAGGCTTCAATAACTTTTGCCATGGTATAGGTTTTACCTGAGCCAGTAACCCCAAGCAGCAGTTGGTCTTTTTTTCCTTGGGTGATGCCATCAACCAGCTGTTTTATTGCTTCAGGCTGGTCGCCACTTGGTGAAAATGATGAAATCATCTTAAATGATTTTGAATTTTTTTTATCATCAAGTTGTTTGTTGAGCTGGTTTTGTTTTGTTTGCTCGTACGTGCTTTGGGGTAGTTTCATAACAAGGTAGATTCGGCAATAAAGTAAAGCGATTATAAGGATTTTTAGTTAAAATAAAACCCACTAGAAATAAATTTAGTGGGCTTATTTGCAACAAAATTTAACGAAAATAAATTACTTTTTAAGAATCTTGCTGATGGCTTCTTCCATTTTCTTTTGATTTTTATCCACATAGGATTTTACTGTATTTTTACTCGCCTCTTCAGCATTTTTTAGGTAAGTACTCAATAAAACCCCTTCTTTTTTTAGGGCGTTTTGTCCATCAACACTGCCATAAAAAGCAAGTTGGGCATCAATTTCTTTTTGATTGTATACGCTTTTAGCAGCAGATAAATATGATTTTTTTAAAGAAGCTTTGGTTTCTGGTGTATCCAAGCTTTTTAATAAACCTTCAGCATAATCATCGTAAAGTTTAATTGCTTGTTTGCGTTCCTCGTCACTAAGTTTTGGGTCATTGGCTACAATGTATGTTAATTTCATGCGGTCTTCTACTAAAGCCTCATTAATTTGTGCATAAAATAAGTTTTCATACGAACTGTATTTGGCAAGTTCTTCAACTGACTTGTCAGTAGGACTAGCAAAAGCTGAAGTGCAAATGACCATACTAGTTAGCATAAGTGTTTTAAGTAATTTCATAATCTACCTTTGTTACTAATATCAAAACAACATCAAAATGATTAAATCGGTTTAACCATCTTAAAAACGATGTTAAAAAAATCATTAGCCTATCAGGTTTTGATTAAATAGGCAAATGATAATTATTTATCTATTAGGGTTTTTGGTTTGCTGTTTGCTCGCTGGGCTTTTGTTCAGCTTTGCTTGGTGTAGTGTCGGTATTCATACCTGTTTTGATAAGCTCATCAGATAAGCTCACCCCTTGGTTTTGAGCATTTTTTGGGCTGACATACAAGGTCAGTGTATTCATTACCTCAGGTTTGATTTGATTGGCAGGCGTGCCGTCTAAGCTTTTGGCAACTAATTTTGCGGTGGTTAATCCAAAATCAAAATCATTCACTCCAAGCGCTGCCGTTGCTCCACGTCTGACTGAAAATTCATCAGATGCAATAACAGGGATTTTTAATTCATTAGCAACACCAACCATTGCTTCCATTGCTGAAGCAACGTTATTATCCAGCGATGTGTAAATCAAATCTGCTCGTCCACTTAAGGCGCGAGTAGCAGCAGCAACATCTGATGAGCGGTTGATAGGAATGTCCACCAAAGCCATACCATATTTAGGCAGTTCAACTTTTAGACGTTCTTTTAAAGAAACTGAATTCATCTCGCCTGAACTATAAACAAAACCAATGCGTTTGGCTTCAGGTTTTACTTTTTGAAATAACTCAATTTGTGGTTCTAAGGGTAATTCGCTGGATAATCCTGTGATGTTGCTCTGAGTGGCAATACCTTTATCGTCAATCAGTTTTGCAGCAACTGGGTCGGATACAGCGGTGTAAATAATTGGGATGCTTTGGGTGGCAGCAGCGATAGTTTGAGCGCTGGGTGTGGATATAGCAACAATAGCATCAGGACTGTCAGCGCTAAACTGCTTGGCAATTTGTCCTGCGGTTGCCATATTGCCTTGAGCGGATTGAAAATTAACCGTTAGGTTTTTTCCTTCTTGATAGCCTTGTTCGGCAAGTCCTGCAATTACCCCGCGACGTATGTCATCCAGTGATGGATGTTCAACAATGGCGCTAATGGCAAGAGTTTTATGAATTTCTTTAGGGGCGTTTGTGTTTTCTTGTTTTGCAGTTTCTTGGGTGCAGCCAAATAATAATGCACTGCATAAGGCAATGATGGGTAGCCTGTCAAACATACTGATGCTCCAGATTTTAAACTAGTTTTAAAGTTAGATTTACCAATAAAAAGTCATCAATATAAGCTAAATCCAAATATCGGTCAAGCATTAAAATTTTCTAAGCAAACCCCTTGTTCTTGTAGAATTATTTTTGCTGATTTGGGTAATTTTTCCCATAAAGCAAGTTTGGCATTGTTATCATCGCCATGAAATACCAACAAAATCAATGGCAGTACTTCAAAAGGCAAATCATCATTTTTTTGAGCAAGTGCCGCTAAATAGTACGCTGCGTCTTGGTCTTTATCAGCCATTACTCGTTGATAGATTGCCATCAATGCATGTTGGCTTACCTGACCTTTTTGCAAAATTTGATGAATGGCAGCTAAAGCAGTATTAGGTTTTTCACATAATTTAATGATATTTAAAGAAAAATGATTTATATCCATAATTAAAAAATCCGCTTATTATCCGTTTTTTTAGAAAAAGGCTGGATGTTTTTTGTGATGTTTTGAGCAATTTGCATGTAATATTGAGCAAATTCATCACCTTGACCATCGTAAGCAACAACGCTTGGTATGCCTTGGTCAATTTGTCTGCCAATACCAGCAGCCAGTGGCAATCTGCCTAAAAGCGGAATGTTGTACAGTTTACTCATCTCATCACCACCACCTTCACCAAAAATTGCTTCAGTATGACCGCAGTTGCTACAAGTGTGTAGAGCCATATTTTCCACAATACCCATGACAGCGATGTCAGTTTTTCCAAACAGTTCAACACCTTTTTTGACGTCAAGTAGAGCAATATGTTGTGGTGTGGTTACAATGATGGCTGCGGTTATAGGAATTCTTTGGGCAAGTGTCAGTTGAATATCACCAGTTCCAGGAGGCATGTCTATGATTAGATAATCCAGATTTGGCCAATTGGTTTGTTCATAAAGCTGCATTAACGCTCCTGTGGCTTTTGAACCGCGCCAGGCAATTGGTGTATTATCACTATCAATCAAATTACCAATGGAAAGTGTAGCAAGACCATAAACTTCAATTGGTACAAATTGTTCATTTTCTACTTGTGGTTTTACGCCAGCTACCCCCAACATATCAGGCACAGATGGGCCATAAATATCAGCATCTAAAATACCAACTCTTGCCCCAAGTTTTTTGAGCGCTAAAGCAAGATTAACACTGGTGGTTGATTTACCGACCCCGCCTTTACCTGAGGCAACGGCAATAATGTGGGTAATGCGCGGGTGCATAGGGATGTCTTTTTGTTT
>CAKAQU010000084.1 GCA_916720335.1 uncultured Moraxella sp.
CTTTTTCTATGCGTTTATCGCACCAAGTGCGGTCTTTTAATGAAGGGGCAAAGGCAAAAGGACGATATTTTGTATAATCAAAGGCGGTATTTTTTGGGATTGTGTGTGGCATAAAGCTACCTTACTATTTTTAAATTTGGTTTATTATAAAGAAAAACACTTAGTATTTTTTACCAATTTTCATGCTATTTTTAAAATTTTTTTTAATAATCCACTAATTTTTTAAGTTTTTATAGTAAAATTCACTCAATTTTATCGCCTATATGAATTTACATGACCCATCTTGATACCATTGACCAAAAAATTTTACGATTGTTATCCAAAAATGCTCGATTATCCATTGCCGAGATTGCCGAAATGGTCAATTTATCAGCAACACCCGTCATTCGACGCATTAAACGTTTGGAAGACACGAGAGTGATTACAGGTTATCACGCCCACACTTCACCAGAAGCCTTAGGATGTAGTTTAGCGATTTTTGTAGCAGTCAGTATGGATAAACACACCAAAGAACGTTTTTGTGAATTTGAGGAAGAAATTGCTAAATTTGATGAGGTTATCAATTGCAGTATTGTTACTGGACGTAGTGAAGATTATTTATTGAAGGTGGTAGTAAAAGACATGCGTCATTATGAAGATTTTTTATTAAATAAACTTAGTAAGATTGATGGAGTCAGTCAGCTTCATACCAGCTTTGAACTTAGAGAAGTATTTAGCCGTGCGGCACTTTAGCCTATTTTAAATCAATGACAACTAAAGTGCCCAGCTAGGTTTTTTTATCTTATGATTTAGCTTTTACACCCAAAACCACATTAGACGCTTTGATTGACGCAGTAACAGCACTGCCAACTTCTAATTTTAAATTTTGGCGACTATAAGCAGTAATGATTGCGACAATCACAGTGCCATTTTCGGTTTTAACATGAACTTCTGAATTGACCGCACCATCAACGATTTTTTCCACAACGCCCGATAGCTGGTTGCAAGATGATAAAATCAATTCATTACCTACAGACAACATAACAGCAGGCGCTTTAAAAATTGCCACAACCTCACGACCAACAGTTAAGCCCAAACGTTCGGTGCTGTTATGAGTAATAACGGCGGTTAATTTATCACCACTAGTAAGAGTTAAATGAATAACATCATTTACTGCCCCTGTTTGAATTTCATTTACAGTTGCAATAAGCTGGTTTCTAGCACTAATTGACATAAAAATCTCCAAAATAAGACTATTAATAAAATGGCATTAGCCGTTGTTAGATAGCCATAAACTATTATCGCTATCAGTATAAAATTCTTGTTTCCAAACTGGAATGGACGCTTTGATTTCATCAAGCAACCATTGACATGCCAAAAATGCGGCCGTGCGATGGGCAGAACTTACGCCAATCCAAACCGCCATATCGCCGATTTCAAGCTCACCGATTCGATGAATGGCTACTGCATGGGTGATATCAAACCGTTTTTTGGCTTCTGCTATTAACTTTGCTCCTTGATTTAACGCAAGTTTTTCATAACCATAGTATGTTAAACATGAAACAGGTCGTTTGTTGTTATGATTTCTAACCAAGCCCTCAAAACTCACCAACGCTCCAGCTTGATTGTCCAAAATCATTGCTTTTAGTCTATCACTATTAATTTTTTTATCCAAAAGAGCAAAACCGCTTTCGGACGCTACGGCATACACTATATCTTCTGGTAGGCTAATCGTTAAAGATTTATCATGCACTGTTTTCACAATCAACCCCCCGCCACAGGTGGGATAAAAGCAACCACATCACCTGTTGCAATTTTTTGATTCCAATCACTAAACTCATGATTGACCGCAACAGATAATTTATCTTGGGTCAATTCAAATTGATATTTATCTGACAGCAATTGGTATAATGTAGATAAATCTGTGGTTTGCACTGTCATTATCTCTTCATCTATTTTCGCCTTTTGAGCAAGACTTGCAAAATATAAAACGGTAATCTTAATCTCGTTCATAATCTGATTTTCCCCCTGTTTTATTTATCAAACAGATATCAGTAATGCAGATATCATGGCTTAATGCTTTGGTCATATCGTAAATGGTTAAACACGCCACAGACACAGCGGTTAAGGCTTCCATTTCAACACCTGTTTTGTGAGTTACTTTAGCAGTAGCAATCACTTGAATGCTGCATTCATCATCTAAATATTCAAATGACATTTTAATGGCATCTAAGGGTAACAAGTGACAAAGCGGAATTAATTCATGAGTTTTTTTACCCGCCATAATTCCTGCGATATGAGCGGTTTGCGTAATACTGCCCTTTTTGGTTATGCCGTCATTTTGGCGAATAATTTGATAAATTTCTTTTGGAAACACCACTTTAGCAGATGCATTGGCGGTGCGTTTTGTGGCTACTTTATCACCCACATCCACCATCTTAATATCCCCATTATTATCTAAATGGGTCAGCATCTTTTCTGATTTTAACATAAATTTCTCTTAGTTTTATTAATTTATCTTTATTGGCAAAATTAATTAAAGCCTGGTTATATTCATCTTGGGTGTTAAAGTTTGTTAATCCTCGAAAACAGTCCGGTAATAACACTTTTTTGTGATAAATTTTGGATAAAAACCTCATGACTGATAATTGATTATTTTTCAATTCATGAATTAATTCGTCTTTTAAATTGCACGCATACACGCCTAATAAAGGGTAATCTTTATCATCATAAAGATAAATTGCTTGATACGGTTTATCCATATTTTTGACAAACATATCTGCAATCTGATTTATCGCAATTAAACTATCACAACTAATGACCAAAATATATTTATTTTGAACATCAAAAGAATCAAATAAAACTTTTAGTAGCCCTGCTATTGCCGACAATGCGCCAGAACCTTTGCCGCATTCATCTGGTTTGATGTAATCAGAAACCAAAATTGCATCTGGTAGAATTTCACCAAAACCTTTTTGGTTATCAGCAATAAAAACAGGAATGTTTAATTTTTTGGCACAATGATAATGAAATTCCAACAAGGTCTGGTTATTATCCACTCTTAATAAAGCCTTTGGGGTTCCCATACGACTGGACTGCCCACCTGCCAAAATTAGCACGCCCGCCAACACATCTGAGATTTGCTTTGTCATCATACAATAAAGTTCAATTCAGCCACAAATCAGTTTTTTCTTAGTAGATGTGGAACAAAGTTACAAGGACGAATGCGATTATCCAGCTGTTCTTTTAAAATTTTTTCCCAACCCATACGGCATGCCGAGGTTGAACCGGGCAAACAAAAAATCGCAGTTTGATTTGCCATACCTGCAATCGCTCGCGACTGTAATGTTGCCATGCCAATTTCATCTTTGGATAATAGACGGAACATTTCGCCAAAACCATCAATGGATTTATCAAATAAAACATTTACCGCTTCAGGCATGTTATCGCGTCCATAAAAACCCGTTCCACCAGTACTAATAACAACTTGAATGTTTTTATCCGCAATAAAACGACTCACCACTGCACGAATTTCATAAACATCATCAGTAATCAATACTCTATCAGATAACCGATGACCTTCAGCAACAATACTATCAGCCAAATACTGCCCTGAGGTATCTTCAGCCAAAGTGCGCGTATCCGATACTGTTAAGATAGCAATATTTAAAGGTATAAAAAGCTTTTCAGGTTTCTTCATGATAAAATTCCAAACAAACAACAAAAGTATTGATTAAACAATCTAACCGCCAATCAGTGATAAATTATTCATCAAACCACTGTTGTTATTGTTTAAATGATGGTGTTCTGGTTTGATTGGCATTAATGAGGACAATGTTTGTTTTAACCCTTGTATATCTTGATGAGTTAAATGGGGGCGAATGTCATAATTTTGACTATCAAACAAGCATAGATGCACTTTACCAAGGCTACTGACTCGCAAACGATTGCAGCTATCACAAAAGTATTTAGCATAAGGCTCAATAATGCCAACACTGCCTAAATAATCAGGGTGCGTATATTCAATGGCAGGTCCACTATCGTTTTGTTTTGGTTTAGGTTGCCAGCCTTGATTGGTAAGATACTCTTTAATTAAGCGACCGCTTTGATGTTGAGCAAAAAACAGCTGGTTGTTATCACTGGTTTGCATAAATTCAATAAAACGGTAAGTAACTGGACGATTTTTTACAAATGCCAATGCACTCATTAGGTTGTGATATGCGGTTTCTTGGGTTAAAATGCCATTCATTTTAACACGAATATCGGTTGTTTCAAGAACTTTGTCCACATCTTTTAGCAACTGTGGCAAAATATCAAAACCTGTCATACGTTTAAATACATCTGCATCAAAACTATCGACACTTAAATTTATTTGATTTAGTTTTGCTTCTTGCCAAGCGGATATATGTTTTGCTAATTTATACCCATTGGTACTTACCGCTACTGTTTTAATACCTGTTTGTGATTTTGCTAACTTAATAATCTCTGATAAATCACGACGCACAGTTGGTTCACCACCTGTTAAGCGAATTTTAGTTGTACCAAGACTTGCAAATCCTAAAAACAGTGTATTGATTTCTGATAAAGTTAACTCATCGTCTGGTCTTTTGCCCTGATAACCATTTGGCAAACAATAAGAGCAACGAAAATTGCAAAAATCCGTTACTGAAAACCGCAGATAAGTCAGCCTTCTTAAGAATCCGTCCGTTAAAGTGTGTGATTGTGTTGAAAATTGGCTATGACCTGCACTGCCATCAAAGGCTTTGGCATGGATATGTGGGACGGATATTTTCATGAGATACTCTATAAGGTTGCCTCAAAAATTGCAATATTGCAACTTTAGCATATTTTTAAAACCAAACCACTCTCCCAAAGTGTGTTTTTCATACATCAAATACTACTTTTGAAGTAGTCAATGCCAAATGATAGTTTCTTAAATTGTTAAAATTTGCATAAATTAATTGAAAAATTTCATCATATTTTTTTTAAAAACTCTTGACAAGGCTCAAAGCTAAACAGCACCTAAGCTGTGCCAGTAAGTCTAAAAATATAAAGCGTAAAATCACAATTTATCAAAAAAAACAAGGCTAGTAAAATAAAAAAAATTAGGCTATATTGTGCCGCGTTTCAAAATACACACTAGATATAGTGAATTTTTGTATCATTAACACGTAATAACAATATGCAATAACTATTTGAGTTATTTATTATTTTGTGCTTTGACTGTTTAAAATTTAAGTAGGTTTGTATGACTCACATTGATAAAATTAAAGTTAAAAAACGCAATGGCACGTTTGAAGCAATTAATCTGGATAAAATACACAAAGTAATTACTTGGGCTGCCGAAGGATTGGAAAACGTCTCCGTATCGCAAGTAGAGTTAAAATCACACATTCAATTTTACGATGGTATCAGTACCAAAGATATTCATGAAACCATCATTAAGGCCGCTGCTGACCTGATTTCTGCAGATACGCCTGATTATCAATATCTAGCAGCACGCTTAGCAATTTTTCATATTCGCAAAATTGCCTATGATGATTTTGAACCGCCACATTTGTATGAACACGTTCAAAAACTAACCAATGCAAATAAATATGATAAACACATTTTGCAAGATTATACTCAAGACGAATTTGACACTCTAAATCAATACATTGACCACAATCGCGATATGACATTTGCTTATGCAGCGGTTGAACAAATGATGGGTAAATATCTGGTGCAAGACCGGGTTAGCAAAAAAATCTTTGAAAGCCCCCAGTTTTTGTATATGTTGGTGGGTATGTGTTTATTTGCAAGTTATGAAAAATCCGTGCGTTTAAATTATGTAAAACGTTTCTATGATGCTGCATCTAATTTTTATATTTCCTTACCCACGCCCATCATGGCAGGCGTACGCACACCAACTCGTCAATTTAGTTCATGTGTATTAATTGAATGTGGTGACAATTTGGACAGTATTAACGCAACCACATCAGCCATAGTTCGCTATGTATCACAGCGAGCTGGTATTGGTGTAAATGCTGGTGCAATTCGAGCGTTGGGCAGTCCAATTCGTGGCGGTGAAGCTCAACATACAGGATGCATCCCATTTTTTAAGATGTTTCAGGCAGCAGTCAAATCTTGTTCACAAGGCGGTGTGCGTGGTGGTGCGGCAACTTTGTTCTATCCACTTTGGCATTTAGAGGTTGAGGATTTGCTTGTTTTAAAAAATAATCGTGGCGTAGAAGATAACCGAGTTCGCCATATGGATTATGGAGTGCAAATCAATAAAACGCTTTATACACGCTTAATTCAGGGAAAAAACATCACCCTATTTTCACCATCTGATGTACCTGGTTTGTATGAAGCATTTTTTGCAGACCAGCAAAAATTTGAAGCGCTTTATACGCAATACGAAGCTGATCCAAGCATCCGCAAAAGCCAGATTGCAGCCAAACAATTGTTTGAAACTTTATTACAAGAACGTGCCAGCACGGGGCGGATTTATGTGCAGAATGTTGATCACTGCAACACACATAGTCCTTTTGACCCAAAAGTTGCTCCTGTACGTCAATCTAATTTATGCATGGAAATCGCCCTACCAACTTCACCGCTCACCAATATTAATGATGAACAGGGAGAAATTGCTCTTTGCACTTTGTCAGCAATTAATTTGGGTAAAATAAATAAACTTGAAGACATGCAAGAACCAGCTGAACTGATTGTGCGAGCCTTGGACGCATTACTTGATTATCAGGACTACCCTGTAATCGCCGCCAGACGCGGCAGCCTAAATCGTCGTACACTTGGGGTTGGGGTTATCAATTATGCTTATTATCTAGCCAAAAATAATACTCGATATTCTGATGATGGCGCAATTAGCTTAACCCATCGCACGTTTGAAGCGTTCCAGTACTATTTATTGCAGGCTTCCAACCAACTAGCTAAAGAAAAAGGGGCTTGCCCTTGGTTTGACCAAACCACTTATAGTCAGGGAATTTTGCCAATTGATACTTATAAGAAAGATTTAGATGGCATTTGTCAAGAATCACTGCATTATAATTGGGAATCCTTACGTCAAGACATTAAAACGTATGGGTTACGCAATTCAACCTTATCTGCATTAATGCCATCAGAAACCAGCAGTCAAATTGCCAATGCAACCAATGGCATTGAGCCACCTAGAGGCTTAGTATCGGTTAAAGCATCCAAAGATGGTATTTTAAAACAGGTGGTGCCTGACATCGAAAATCTTGCTGATAAATACGAGCTTTTATGGCAAATGCCTGATAACACAGGGTATTTAAAACTGGTTGGTATTATGCAAAAATTTATTGACCAAAGCATTTCCACCAATACCAATTATGACCCAAGAAAATTTGAAAACAACAAAGTACCCATG
>CAKAQU010000085.1 GCA_916720335.1 uncultured Moraxella sp.
TTTACTTCCTCAGCGTTTTGCAAGTACAGCTTAACACGTAATGAGTGAAAACGTCCCGTTCTAGAGGGTTTAACCAAAATACTGGCGTGATCAAAATCAGGAAAGATTTCAGCCAAAATCAGCGTTACTTCATGACGCAAACTGTCATGTTCGCCTTCGTGTCCAATAATGCTTAATGGATAATCCATTGGAAATTGCCATAATTCTGGATTCTGGATTTCGGTGCGAGTTGGTTGAGTGGTCATTTGTTCACCTTATTTATTTGCCTTATTATTGTGATGTTTAAGTTTTTTTGTGTTAATAGGGGTTTGTTAAAATTTTTCAAGATAATGTGGATTTTGATGTATTTATGCAATAAAAAAAAGGTAAGTAATTACCCTTTTTGTTTTTATTGTGAACTATATTTAGTCATTTTCTAAAAATGATCGTAAATGTTCAGAGCGTGAAGGGTGGCGCAATTTACGCAGTGCTTTAGCTTCTATTTGACGAATGCGCTCCCTTGTTACATCAAATTGCTTGCCAACCTCTTCTAATGTATGGTCGCTTGCCATATCAATCCCAAATCGCATTTTAAGTACTTTGGCTTCTCGTTCGGTTAGATTATCCAAAACTTCTCGAGTTGCTTCGCGCAGACCTTCAGCGGTGGCACTGTCTACAGGGCTTGAAATGGTGCTGTCTTCAATAAAATCACCTAAGTGACTGTCTTCATCATCTCCGATTGGAGTCTCCATAGAAATGGGTTCTTTGGCAATTTTTAGTACTTTACGAACTTTGGCTTCGCTTTCACCGAGTCTTGCTCCCAGCTCTTCAGGTGTTGGTTCACGCCCCATTTCTTGAAGTAGCTGACGCGATACTCGGTTAATTTTATTGATGGTTTCAATCATATGAACAGGAATGCGAATGGTTCGTGCTTGGTCGGCAATAGAGCGGGTAATTGCTTGCCGAATCCACCAAGTGGCATAAGTAGAAAATTTATAGCCACGGCGATATTCAAACTTATCCACCGCTTTCATTAGCCCAATATTACCTTCTTGAATCAAGTCTAAAAACTGAAGTCCACGGTTGGTGTATTTTTTTGCAATTGAAATTACCAAACGTAAGTTAGCTTCTACCATATCTTTTTTGGCACGACGTGCTTTGGCTTCCCCAATTGCCATTTGGCGAGCAACAGCCTTCATATCACGAATGTTCATTTGGAGTTTTTCTTCATGAGCCAAAATCTTTTCTTGCATGCCAACCACTTCAGGCATAACTTTTGCCAAAGTTTCAGCAAAAGCAGGCTTACCTTCAATACGGTGAGCCAGCCACTCTACATTGGTTTCATTGCTTGGAAAGGTTTTTTTGAATTCTTCCAAAGGCATCTTGCCACGACGTACCACAAGACGCATAATCTGTCTTTCAGTTGTACGAACGTCATCATACACTTCACGCATCAAAGTCATAACTTGGTCAGACAAGCGATTGTTGAGTTTTATAAGCATAAAACGTGTTGCAAGTTCATCGTAGGCTTGCTTGGCTTTTTCACTATTTCGACCATGTTTATCCAAGGTTTTTTTGGCTTTTGCAAAAAGTGTTTGAATCTCTTCAAAACGAACCCTTACTTCTTCAGGGTCAAGACTGCTATCATCGGCATCATCAACCGCTAAGGCATCAGGATGCTCATCTTCTTCTTCATGGTCATCAGGTACTTTGATGGCGGTTTGAGGGTTTTCAAAATCGGGTTCTATCTCATCTTCTTTGAGTTCAAAATCGCCATCTTCAAGCTCTAAAAAGCCAGTAACCACATCAGAAATCTTTTTTTCACCAGCTAATACTTGTTCGTATTCACCTAAAACAAATTTAACTGTACCAGGCCAATACGCCATAATATACTGAACTTCACGCATGCCTTCTTCAATGCGTTTGGCAATACCAATTTCACCATCTCGCGTCAAAAGTTCAACCGTTCCCATTTCACGCATATACATACGTACAGGGTCAGTGGTGCGACCAGGCTCAGTTTCTACATTAGCAAGCACGGTTGCGGCTTCATCAACAGCAATGTCATCGTCATCATTGCTCACTCCCGTCAAAAGCATGTCGTCTTCATCAGGAGCAACATCATAAATGGGAATACCAACATCCGTTAGCATTTGTATGATTTCTTCAACTTGGTCGCTGTCAGTAACCGAATCAGGCATTTGGTCATTGATTTCAGCATAGGTTAGATAACCTTGTTCTTTACCAAGTTGAATCAGGGTAGGTAATTGGGAATTAGAATTTTCGCTCATAAAATCTCGCTATTGACAAGGCCATCATGAAAAATCAAACTTCACATTCTAACATAAATTGAATAATATTTCATGTTTTCAATGGGGATGTTGGTTGATTTTTAAAGCCTAAAATTACTTGATTTTACTAAACATAAATGTTATTTTATCCAAAATTGAATGTTTAAAAAAATTTACATTAAAAACTATGAAATTAGCCGAAGCTCTTATTATTCGTAGCGATTTGCAGCAAAAATTATATTCTTTGCAATCGCGCCTATCTAAAAATACTACAGTTCAAGAGGGTAACGAACCAACTGAAGACCCTAATTTGCTACTAAAAGAGATTTTAGCAGTCCATGAATTGCTGCATGAATTGATTTTAAAAATTCATCGCACAAATGCAGATACCGTATTAAATGATGGACGTAATTTGTTGACGGTATTAAATGAACGTGATAAATTGTTAAGTCTTCATAAAATACTCAATAATATCATCTCTCAGGCTACAGATAAGCCAGACCGTTACAGTGCCAGAGAGATTAAATGGGAGACGGTTATTGATGTAGCAGATTATCAAAAACAAGCTGATGATATTGCCAAAAAAGTTCGAGAAATCAATATTTTGATTCAAGCAAGTAATTGGCAGGTTGATTTGATAGAATAGAATAAATGGCAGTCAGCTTTTAGTTAATGGCTTGACTGTTTTAATTTTTGAACATATTGGGCGAGTGTTATCCTTTTTGGCTGGTTTGGATATAAAATAAAATCAGTCCTTCTATAGAGCGTGTGATGAGCGGCACATTTTTTCTTACCTGTTAGCTCTGAACTCTTTATAACTGCACTAGTGTAGCTCTCTCTTATCAGGTTGCCAAGAGATTTGTTAGGGTGATGCATTATTTAACCTTTACTACCACTGCACTGACAATATGTTCACCCTATTTTATACAAACTTAATATCCCAATAAATACATTGCGATTGCTAATGTATTATTAATAATATGTAAAACCACACTTAATAATATGCCATGTTTAATTCGTGCATGGCAAAATAAAATTGCTAAAAAGAAAATAATGACTGTGGACAATAAATCATATTGCAGTGCATGAACAAATGCAAATAACAGGCTGCTAATAATAACCCCAGTCCAATGGCTGGAATCCAACCCTAAAAAACTTTGTTGATTGATTTCATGATTTGAATATACTCCAAAAATCATCCCCCGAAAAATCAACTCTTCATAAATTGGTGCAATGATTGTTGTTGTTAAAATCATGGGTAAAAATGAAGCACCATCCATTAATCCATCCATCAAAGTTGATGGTTTGCTATCAAAATAAAAAAGTAACCCTTCACTAATGATTAAAAAAATAATCAAATATAATAAATACACAAAAAAACTTTTTAAAGAAAATTTTTTGATGTCAAAATAAGCTAAAGTCTTGTTGATGTGATAGTTGGATTTAATAAAAATAATTAAAAAAGCAAATGATGATAAAAAAATTGCGGTAAATATAATTGAACATGCAACAACAATTCCATTTTTACTGCCTATTTCAATTAAATTAATGATTTCTTTTTCGGTATCAAGATGGATTTTTGCGGCAAAAATTACCCCAATGATTTGTAAAAAAAACATTAAAAAAACACAAAAAGCACTAATAAAAAAAGCGGAAAGACGGCTAAAATAAAAAATAGGATAAATCATATATATGGGGTTTATAAAAAAATGCTTTTGTGTTTGTATTGGAATTTACACTGATTTTAATAAAAAGATAAAATAAAATACCCAAAATGGATATTTTGGGTATTTAGAAAGTTAAACTATTTTTTGTTGGCATTAAGCGCATTGGTAACCAGCAAATCCACACGCTCATCTTTTTCGTACAATGTACCTGCACGACCAACAATCAATGGGTCAATATTACCAATTTGGGAAGGGTCTTTGCCTTCATAGTTTAATTTATTTAAAACATAACGCATTGCATTTAGGCGAGCACGTTTTTTGCAGTCGGATTTGATGACAATCCAAGGAGCCTCAGCAGAATCAGTATTAAAAAACATTGCTTCTTTGGCTAGCGTGTAATCATCCCATTTGTTTAATGAAGCCTTATCAACAGGCGATAGTTTCCATTGTTTCAGTGGGTCATGTTCACGACTGTCAAATCGGGCTTTTTGTTCACTGCGAGTAACTGAAAACCAAAATTTTACTAGATGTACGCCAGATTCTACCAGCATTTTTTCAAATTGTGGCACATGACGCATAAAGGTTTGGTATTCTTCTTCATTGCAAAATCCCATAACGCGCTCAACAACCGCACGGTTGTACCATGAGCGATCAAACAGTACGATTTCACCCGCTGTTGGTAGGTGTTGAACATAACGCTGAAAGTACCATTGACCACGTTCTTGTTCAGTTGGTTTTTCCAAAGCAACCACTCTTGCCCCACGTGGATTTAAATGCTCCATAAAGCGCTTGATTGTACCACCTTTGCCAGCTGCATCGCGACCTTCGAACAAAATAACCACTCTTTGTCCTGTGGCTTTAACATGGTGCTGTAGTTTTAAAAGTTCAATTTGAAGTTTGTATTTTTGCGCTTCATAGTTTTTGCGGCTTAGACGGTTTTTGTAAGGATAACCGCCATCGCGCCAGCTCGGTGACAGTTCAGTGTCTTTGGATTTGTCTGCACGAACTTGTGTAACTACTTGATTAACAGGAAGATATTTGTTTAATAACAAACTCATCTCTGCCAAGTCATCAGGAGTTGCATGATTTAGAATATCTTCTAATTCACTCATTGTTCTTGGCATTACTGGATTTTTAGTAGTTTCTGCTAAATCACCGTTTGTTTTTTTTGGGGATGTTGCCATATTTTACTCCAAAATATTGATTAAAATCACGATTTATAATAACATAAGTATAACAATTTGACAATATTTTTTACAATCTTAAAATATTTTATATTTAATTTATAAAATTAAATAACAGTAATATCTTTTTCGATGTACAATAAATAATTTGTATTATCATCATAAGAATAAATATGGTAATTGTCATTTTGAATGTTTTTATTTAAATGAAATCCTCCCAAATCTTTTTTTCCGTTAGCCCCTAAATCCACAATATCACCATTATCACCACTAATAAAAACTTTTTGGACGTTATTGTTAAATAAATCTGACATGGTAATATTTAAAGTATTGTTTGGCGTAACTGTATAAAGAGATTTATTACTTGCATCGTATTTTTGAAATGGCATTCCTTCTAATCTTACATGTTCAACATTTTTAAATTGACCAAAATCTAAAACAGTATCCAGATATGTATTTAAGATTTGTGATTGATTGGTAGATGGGTTTATGATGGATACGTCTTCGCCTTTTTTGCCTTGTATGACTGCAACATCAATACCTTCGCCAAAATCAATCATACTATTGTTTAATAATCCAGATAAAAATAAAGTATCGCCGCCATTACCTAAATGGATGGTGCTATTGGATACATCATTTTGAAAAGCAATGACATCTTGATTGTTTTTTGTATCTACATCCAAGTATGTTGTTTTGTTTTCAAATATTAATATATCACGACCATCGCCACCAATGATTTTAGCATAATCATTTTTATCCCCCAAGACCTCATCTTTAATGGTGGCGGTATTTTTTATTTGCTGACTGTCTTTTTCCCCTATGTTTTGAATCATAGATGGTAAAAAATCACCCATTTGTTTTTTTGTAAAATGATAGCTATTAGCCAAATCTAATTGACCAGAAAATTTACCATTAATAATCACATCATCATGACCAGAACCTGTAAATACTTTTCCTTTGATATGACCAGTTAAATAAACAAAATCATTATCTTTTGTAACGGCTAAATATTGATTTTTTTCAATATCATGTCTGATTGTTTGAGTGGCAAATAATTGATTGTTGATTGTATTGTTACCGCCATCTAAAGAAATACGACCAATATTACCAATAAATCGCTGATAATGTGTTTGACTTTCATTAACAGATAATTTGTTATTATTTATAATGACATTATTTGTTTCTGTATTGGAATAATTAATAATATTTGCAATAGATTTATCCATTGTTCCTGCAATATTTAGCTTATTATCAGAAATATTAATATTTTTTGCATTTCCAATTACTTGAAACATTTCTGTTCCAGAATTTGAAATTTTGTTGATATTAAAATTGTTGTGATGAATATTTACAAAACCGCGTAAATTATTCACTATTTGGTCTTCTTGAATATTTACAGGAGTTTCACTGCCATCTCTACTTCTAATAATATCAAAATTGGCCGTATTATTTGCAATAGTAATATTTCCCATTCCTTTTCCTGAAGTGGGATTATTATTTTTATCTAAATTAAAATAATCAACACCATTATTAATAATGCCAATAATGTATTTTGTTTCTTTTCCAGATATTTCATTATTGCGAATGATTAAATCATAGAGCATATCGGGTTCATGATTTCTAAATTCAATACCATAAGTGTGATGCTCATTCTTATAAACATCTATACCTGAAATTTTATTTCCTGATATTTCAAATATACCCGTATCGGCACTTTTAAAATGTTTATAATTTGCTTGAGTATTAGTTTGCAAATGAATACCTGAATATCCATAATAAGTTTGTCCATCAACATTAAAAGTATCATCCACAGGCAAACGAAAATCTGGATTCTGACTAATAATGTTATTTTTAATTTTGACATTATTCATAGTAAATTGTCGATTATAAACAGCAATCCCATACAATCTATCGCCATTAGAGGTATTGTTTTGAATTAAAATATTATTGCCATCATGCACATCCAAACCTTTTCTAAAATTACCTTCAGTGGTGTTATTAATGTAGGTTACTCCCAAATTATAAGAACCAGCCATGGAAGCCGCCCCATAACCCGTTCCACCATCATCTTGATGACCATTTTTGGCTAAAATATTATTATCTAATTTAAAGTTTTTTTGATAACTAAATAAAACGCCAGCAACACGGTTATCATGTAAATAACTATTAATCACTTTATTGTTATGACCAATAATAAAATCAGGGTCATTTT
>CAKAQU010000086.1 GCA_916720335.1 uncultured Moraxella sp.
AGATACTGTTGATAAAAGATTAAATTTTGACGATACCTTAGAGGAACCTGTTGTTTTACCTACTCGTATTCCTAATTTACTCGTGAATGGTTCAGCGGGGATTGCTGTAGGTATGGCTACCAATATGGCGCCGCATAATTTAGGTGAAGTTATCAATGCATGTTTGGCGTATATAGACAATCCACAAATTGATAACGAAACACTCATTGGACATATTAGTGGACCAGATTTTCCAACTGGTGGTATTATTTATGGACGCAGTGGTATTTTGGATGCGTATCGAACTGGTAAGGGGCGACTACACATTCGTGGACGTTACCATATTGAATCTATGGAAGGTAATAACAAAGACCGTCAGCGAATTATTTTTACCCAAATTCCTTATCAAGTCAATAAAGCTAAATTAATTGAACAAATTGCCCAACTGGCTAATGATAAAAAATTAGAGGGCATCAGCGCCATTCGTGATGAGTCAGACAAAGAAGGCATGCGCATTGCCATTGACTTAAAACGTGGTGAAAACAGCGAAGTGATAGTCAATAATTTGTTTAACCAAACCGCCTTAGAGTCTAGTTTTAGTATTAATATGGTGGCACTGGATAGTGGACAGCCTAAGCTTTTGACACTACATGATTTGATTGCTGCATTTATTCGCCATCGTCAAGAAGTGGTTACTCGTCGCACGATTTTTGAACTAAATAAAGCAAAAGTTCGCGGACATTTATTGGAAGGTCTGACCGTTGCCTTGGCAAACATTGATGATATTATCAGCACTATTAAACAATCTGGTAACAAAAATCAAGCCAAAGAAAACTTGCTTAATCGCATTTGGCAATCAGGTGGCGTGGTTGCTATGCTAAAAAATGCAGGAGCAAAGTCAGTGCGTCCTGACATAATTGAAGGTGAAGATTTGAATAATCCATTTGGACTTATTGATGGCGATGCTTGTTATCGCTTATCACCAGAGCAAGTGTCGGCTATTTTGGACATGCAGCTTCATCGTCTAACAGGGTTGGAGCAAGATAAGTTATCAGCAGAATATCAAGAAATCTTGACTGAAATTGCCCGCTTATCATTGATTTTAGCGGATTTTGAAAAATTGATGGCGGTGATTCGAACAGAATTACAGGAAATTTATGATAACTTTGCTGATGAGCGTAAAACCGATATCGTTGATTCACGTCATGATTTTAGTCGAGAGGATTTGATTCCAGAGCAAACCGTTGTTCTGACCGTTTCTCGTACAGGCTATGCCAAAACTCAGCCTATCAGTGATTATCAGGCTCAAAAGCGCGGCGGCAAAGGTCGTTCAGCAACTAGTATGAAAGAAGACGATGTCATTGAACATTTGTTGGTCTTGAATACCCATTCAACGGTGATGTGTTTTACCAATACTGGACGTGTATTTGGGTTGCGCGGTTTTGAAGTCCCAATTGCCAGTCGTGGCTCTAAAGGACGCCCTTTGGTGAATCTGATTAATTTGGAAGCAGGTGAAAACGTAACTGCGATTTTACCTGTTGAGAGTTTAAAAGATGACAGCAAGTTTGTATTTTTTGCTACTGCAGGTGGTACAGTAAAACGTGTGGCATTATCACAATTTGCTAATTTGCGCAGTCAAGGCTTGCGTGCGATTGATTTGATAGAAGGCGACAGTTTGGTTGGTGTAGCAATTACCGACGGCAGTCAAGAAATCATGTTATTTAGCAACGAAGGCAAAGCCATTCGCTTTAAAGAAGATAATATTCGTTCAATGGGACGCACGGCAAAAGGTGTGCGTGGTATGCGCGTCAATCTTTTAAGTGTTAATGACGAAGAACTTGATGATGATGTTGATTCCACCGATGACAACGATGGCGACAGTTTTGCGGTCAGCAAGGTGGTTTCTTTGGTGGTGGTGCCAGATTCAGGCGAGATTTTGTGTGCTTGTGAAAATGGTTTTGGTAAGCGTACGCCAATTAGCGATTATCCTGTTAAGGGTCGTGGCGGTAAGGGAGTGATTGCTATCAAAACATCAGAGCGCAATGGTCAGCTTGTTAAAGCGGTACCAGTCATTGGTGAGGAAGATGTGATTTTGATTTCCGATAAAGGCACGCTTGTGCGTACCCCAGTTGCTCAAATCGCCACTACAGGACGTAATGCCCAAGGTGTTAAATTGATTCGCATTGCTGAAGAAGAAACGCTTGTAGGTATGGCGTGTGTCGAACATGAGGAAATTGAAGATATCACTGAAGATTCTACAGAAATTCCATCTAACCATAGTGTAGACTGATGGTTTATATTAAATAACCAATAAAAGCCCATTAAGTTGGGCTTTTTTATTACAGATTATTTAAGATATTGAATCTTGTTCACAAATTGTATAAAATAGAAAAAATATAGATATTTATATTAAAAAAACATTACAATTATTGCATTTATATTAAGGTTTTATGATGGTAACACTGCATCATTTAAGTAATTCTCGTTCCTTTAGAGTGCTTTGGCTGCTTGAAGAGTTGGCTTGGGTCTATGATGTGGATTACCAGTTAATCACACATCAGCGTACTCAAAATTATTTAGCGCCTGATAAATTAAAACATATTCATCCAATGGGTAAAGCGCCGATTTTGGTTGATGATGGAAAAGCTTTAGCAGAATCGGGATTTATTTTAGAATATTTATTAAAAAAATACGATGTTAATCACGAGTTTAAGCCAACTGATGAAGATGGTTGGGAACTTTTTACTTTTTGGCTGCATTTTTCTGAAAGTTCAATGATGCCACCTTTGGTTATGCGGTTAGTTATGCAAAAAATCGTAGAAAAATCCCCTTGGTTGATTAAGCCCATTACTAAAGCGATTGCCAAAAAAGTAGAAGATTTGGTCATTGCTGGTAATATCAATCAAAGTTTTGATTTGTTGGAATCGCAATTGTCAAAAACCACTTGGGTAGCAGGCAATAAATTTAGTGCTGCTGATATTCAAACTTATTTTTCTGCTAAAGCTTTGGATTCCCGTGGCGGTTTGGGGGAGCGAAATCACATCAAACAATGGATTTTAGCATGTGAAGAAAGACTTGCTTACAACAGCACTACAGTTAAAGGCGGCAAACTATTTGATGCTAAGGATAGTCAAAAATCTGTAAAATAGATAGTTAATTGGCATATGTGTTTTGTGTAAAATACTCCATTTGTTGTTGTCTTTGATGGTTTTTTAAAATCTCCTGCCGACCTTTATCAACGATTGAAAGTAATAGGTTGTTTTTACTGGTTTTTTGTTCTTCTTCTAAAATTTGAATGATTTGATTGCATAAGACTTCATGGATGCCCAAATCAACTTGAGGTTTATCTGAGTTTACCTTAAAAAACTCATACCACAATTTAGCTATCTTTCTTTTAAATTCATTGTCAGGTAAAGTCGCAATGATAAAGTGAGCGCGCTGATTGATTTTGTTTGCGTCACAACAATTTTGAGTAAAGTCTATACCGCTAATATAATCACCATACATAGTCAGCATTTTTTTAATATGATTGACTAAATATTGTACATCTTTATCAAAAGCTGTCCAAGTTAGTAAACTTGGAAAACTGATGCCTTGCTCGCTTAGCCTTTGTTTAGCTTTTTGAATGCTGATATTGGTTTGCTCAGATTGTTGAATTTGTTGATTAAATTTTTCTAAAGGGTCTTGTTTTAGAATGTAAGGTGCGTATAAGATATAACGGCATAAATCCAGCTCATTACTATTATCAAAAGCCTCATATTCAATTTGTTCAAATTTTGTTTGGCGAAAAGAAGGCGCATTTTTGGTGTATAATTTATTGTAAATATCACGTTTTAAAAACCCTTTAAAATTGCCATTGGGTAATTTTTCAATAAATTCGTTAGCTTTGCTAGTAATTTTGGTTTTTGCTTCAGGGGTGTTGGTACCGAATTCTTGAGTTAAAATATCATAAATATAAATGGAAGCTTCTTTTGCATTGTTGATTTTCTCCTGCATTGCTTGCTTACCAAATTTTTTAATAAAAGAATCTGGGTCTTCAGGAATGGGCAGGGTAATAAATTTGATGTGTTTATTGTCATACAGCAAAGGCGCAGCAGTTAATAGGGCTTTCCAAGATGCGTTTTTGCCCGCGGCATCACCGTCAAAACAAAATTTTAAGGTATCATGAAAACGCAATAAAAAGGCGATTTGCCGTTCTCCAAGTGCTGTCCCCATTGAGGCAACTGCGCCAAAAATCCCTGCTTGATATAAGGCGATGACATCCATATAGCCTTCAACGACCAAAAATTCTTTAGCACGCGCTTCTCTGGCTTCATAAAAACCATAAATGAGTTCTTGTTTATGAAAAATATCTGAATCACTAGAATTAATGTATTTAGGTTTGTCATTATCATTCAATGCCCTGCCAGAAAAACCGACAATTTGACCGCGATGATTTTTGATGGGAAAAATGACTCGATTGCGAAAAAAATCGTAAACTCCATTTTTGCCGCCTTCTCTTACCAGTCCTAGTCTTTTTAAACCTTCTAAATCTTCAGCAAATACGTTACTTAAATGATGCCAATCATTGGGGGCGTATCCTAACTCAAACTTGGCAATCACTTCTTCGCTTAATCCTCGTGATAAAAAATACTGTTTGGCAGAAGGGGTTTGATTGAGTGTGTATTGGTAATATTTGGCAACCTTGACCAGTAAAAGATACAAATCACCTTCTTGGGCTTCTTCAGGGGTTTGATGGATAGAATTTTTTGCTGTTTGTGTTAGAGTTTGCTCTTGTTGAGCGATATTGGTTTTTGGTGGAAGTTTTTTATAGCTGGTTTTAATGCTAGGTTCATCAGTTTTGGGTAATAAGATGCCAGTTTGGGCTGATAGTGTTTGCATGGCATCTTCAAAGGTTAAGTTTTCATAATCGCATAAAAAATCAATTACATTGCCTTTGGCGTGACAACCAAAACAGTAATAAACGTTTTTTTGTGAATTAACCGAAAACGATGGAGTTTTTTCTTTATGAAAAGGGCAACAACCTTTAAATTCACCACCAGAGGATTTTAATTTGACGTGTTTGCCAATGATGCTAACAATATCGGCTTTGTCGGTAATACGGTCTATTAATTCTCTAGAGTATTTCACAAAAATTCCTTAATGGTTAAAAAAGACTCAAAAATAATATTATTTTTGAGTCAAAAATCATCATTAGCTAAACATCAATCACGGGGTATTGATGTGACCTGCTTCGCTGACATCTTCAGGTAGACCTAAGCCGATATGACGCTGACGCTGCGGTTTTTCGGCAGGCTTGATAATTTCTTCTTCGCTGATGGTTGGAAGTTTTAGATTGCTGGCAGTTTTGATGATTTGGGTGTAGGTTTCGCCCATGTAATCGCTTTGGTGGTTTTGGGTGTCCTTGACGCGTCCAAACTTTCCAAAGGTTAAGGTGGAAATCATGCGTTTACCATAAGATAAAGCGCCATTATCCACTTTAACACTACCATTGGCATTCAAATATTGTGGATAATTGATTTTTAGTAATGTTTTGTACTGATTAGCAGTTTCAGTTAAGCCTAATTTTTCGTTACTGTATGCCAAAATAGCAATTGCTTCTGGTACAGAATCAGACTGTGGGTAGTATTGAAACACCCATTTGGCGCGGTTAGCAGCAGCAACATAGGCATCACGTTTAACATACCAGCGGGCGGCGTTTAGTTCATGATGAGCAAAATTGTTGTACAATGCAACCATGCGCTGGGCGGCATCAGGGGCATATATACTATTTGGATATTGTTTAACCAAATTTGAAAAATCATTAAACGCCAATCGCAAATAAGAAATATCTCGGTCAGATTGGTCTAGTTTAAACAGTCGAGATGCTTTAGGGGAACCATCCATATTAGTAACACCTTGAACATATAAAGCATAGTCAATGTGTTTACTGTGAGGGTATGAACGGATAAATTCAGCAGTGCTGTTGGTAACAGCTTCATATTCTTTAGCGTTGTATTGCGCATAAATTAAATCCAACAAAGATTGTTGGGCGTATGCACCTGTTGGGTAAAAGGTGCGAATGTTATTTAAGGCGGTTATCGCTTCCCGATTTCGTCCCTTATCCAGAGCTCTTTGAGCATCTTGATAATAACCTGCTTCGCTTTTTTCAGCGGTTGCAATCACTGCTTTATCTTTTTTAACCATGCCCTTGACACCAGAACACCCCGTAAGAATCACACAGCCTGTCAATAAAGCAGTAATGGTTGTGTTGGTAAGGTAAGCAGTTTTGGCTTTGGTCATAAAAAATCCTAATCATCATTTTGTTAGAAGTGGTTAGTTTACCATAAAATTTTATTAAAAAAACGTCTTTTGTTTAGGTGATTTGATAGGCGTGCTTTTGTGAATAAGATAAAAATGCTAAAATGAAGCAATCAAAAGATTTTAAGATGATTTATGATCAATATACAAGATTGTTTAACAAAACACCAAGACTCAGTACTGTATAACAGCAAAACTATGGATGAAGTTGGTTTTGATAATGAAATAACAGAAGATGAGCTTGATGATTTATCAGCAGAATTGGTGAATTTAACATATCAAGTTACTCAAGAAGACATTGCCAAGCGACTGGATAAATTGGCTAGCGATGTGTTTTCACAGTTTTCGCGTTCTCAAATCCAAGAATGGATAAAAAATGGTGAATTATTAGTCAATAATTGCAATCAAAAAAGTCGATATTTGGTAAAATTAGATGATGTTTTAACCTTAAAAACCCAAATGCAGCATCACGGCACAGATTGTCCCGAAAATATTGCTTTGGATGTTATTTATCAAGACGACGATGTGATTGTGATAAATAAACCTGCTGGACTGGTGGTGCATCCAGGAGCGGGTAATTGGACGGGTACTTTAGTCAATGCTTTATTGTATCATTTTCCGGGTCAGGCTCGTTTGCCACGAGCAGGATTGGTGCATCGTATTGATAAAGATACAACCGGGCTTTTGGTGGTTGCTCGTACCAAAACGGCGCAATTGGATTTAATGAATCAGCTAAAAGACAAGTCAGTTTATCGATTGTATCAATGTTTAGTTTTAGGCATGCCTAGCGAAATTTTAACCCATAAAATCATTAATTTGCCAATTGCTCGCCATCCAAAACTGCGTACACAAATGAGCATTCGCCAAACAGGAAAGTCAGCCATCACTCACATTGATAAAGCAGTAGAGATAGCACACGGCATTAGTTTGGTGGACGTGTCATTGCAAACAGGACGTACTCATCAGATTCGTGTTCATATGTCCCATATTGGCTATCCTTTGATTGGTGATAAAGT
>CAKAQU010000087.1 GCA_916720335.1 uncultured Moraxella sp.
ATCGGACTGTTAATCCGTGTGTCCCTGGTTCGAGCCCAGGTTGGGGAGCCATATTTAAAAAGCCTTTCATTAATTTGAAAGGTTTTTTGCTTTTTAAGCACTTAAATTAATTAAATTTTAGGATTTTTATTGAAAAAATATCAATTTTACCTTATTTATCCACCAAATCATCATATAAAAAGGATTCATTTTGACCATCAGTCGTACCCTTAATTTAGAGTTACTTCCCCAAGAATTTCGTGTTTTATCTGGAGAATACAACAAACATTTAAAATACGTACAGCAGCGTTTAGACATTCAAATCATCTCTCGCCAAAATCAACTTATTTTAACAGGAGATTTAACTGGGGTGGAGCGTGGCGAATTTATCTTAACCAAATTGGCAGAGCTTGCGCGTAAAAAAGATGATATTAGTGGTGAAGATGTGCATTTAATTGTACAATCTAGTCTATCTGACAATGATGATAACACGTCAAAGATGCAAGATACGCCCATAAGCTTACGCACTCGCAAAGGCAAAATCAGTCCACGAGGCAACAATCAAGCCTTGTACGTTAAAAAAATCTTAACATCTGATGTGTGTTTTGGGGTAGGACCTGCTGGTACAGGTAAAACCTATTTAGCGGTAGCGTGTGCGGTGGATATGCTTGAACGTGGTGAAATTGAGCGCATTTTATTGGTACGTCCTGCCGTAGAAGCTGGCGAAAAATTGGGGTTTCTACCGGGAGATTTAACACAAAAAATTGACCCTTATTTGCGTCCTTTATACGATGCCTTATATGAAATGCTTGGTTTTGAAAAAGTTGGCAAACTTATTGAACGGCAGATTATTGAGATTGCTCCCTTGGCATATATGCGAGGACGAACACTAAATAACTCATTTGTGATTTTAGATGAATCGCAAAATACCACGCCTGAACAAATGAAAATGTTCTTAACGCGGCTTGGTTTTGGGTCTCGAGCGGTGATTACAGGCGACACTTCTCAAGTGGATTTGCCGCGGGGACAAAAATCGGGGCTTTCTCACGCTTTAAAAATTTTAGCAGATATTGATGACATTCACATCACTCATTTTACCGCTAAAGATGTGGTGCGTCATCATTTGGTACAAAAAATTGTTGAAGCGTATGATGAATATGAAATCATAGAAACCGCCGAAGAAGAAAAGCGCAAAGAGGCACGACGAAAAGCCCGTCAAGAAGAAGAAATCACCAAACAAATTAATGCACTAGCTGCGATTCAGTCTCTGCAAAATTCATCAAAAATTCAAGAAAACAAGGAACATCATCGTGAGTGATTTTCATAACATTAGCCTTGATTTAGATGTTGCAGATGACTTGCCGCAAAATCAATACACGCAAGAAAATTTAACCGCCCTATTTGATAAAGTGTTGCAGTTTATTGAACAAAAACTAATCAATGATTTGGTTTTGCCATACTATGTTTTTGATGATGTTTTTACCTTTACTGATTGGCAAAAACTATCCAAATCCATCAGTATTTATGTTTGCAATACTGATGAAGGTTTGGAACTCAACAAAGAATCTCGCGGTAAGGACTATGCTACCAACATCTTATCCTACCCAAGCCAGCTACCCAAAGAACTGCTTGTTCAAATGGGCGATGTTTTTTTAGGAGAGTTGGTGATTTGCCACGATATAGTGGTAAAACAGGCTATAGAACAAGACAAAACGTTTGATAACCATTTAACGCATTTGGTAATACATGGCATTTTACACTTATTGGGCTTTGACCATGAACTTGGAAAAACCCAACAAGATGAAATGGAAAGTTTTGAAATTGCTATTTTGCAAAGTTTAGGAATTGACAACCCTTATCTTTAATTAATTCAATCTAATAAGATATGTATCAATAAGATTTGATTTGTGTGGTAATTTTATCCAAACCTTCAATCTGTAAGGTTCGATGTGGATAAGGAATATCCACGTTATTATCATCAAAGGTGTATTTGATGGTTTCAAGTAAATCGCTTTGAACTTCTGCCCAATCTTCGTTTTGCGTCCACACATACAGTGTTAGATTTACTGAACTGTCTGCTAAAGCGGTTACCCTAACAAACGGTTCAAAGTTTTTTAAGACTTTTGGATGAGCATAAGCAACATCAAGCATCAAAGACTTAGCCGTTCTAATATCGCTGTTATAACCAATCCCCACCAAAATCTCAAGCCGACGATTTGGCACCGATGAAAAATTGATTGTGGCGTTGGTCATAATGTCGCCATTTGGCACAATCACCTCATGATTGTTGGCGGTTATAATGCGCGTATTTACCAAAGTAATCTCTTGTACAGTGCCCGTTTGCCCTGCTACTTGCACGACATCACCACGCCTAAAAGGGCGAAACATGACAATCAGCACGCCTGCAGCTAAGTTAGAAACTTGGTCTTTTAAAGACACACCAATAGCAACCGTTAGAGCGCCCAAAACCGCAACAAACGAAGTGGTGCTAATACCAAGCTGATTTAAAGATGCCAAAATTACAGCTGCAATGACAATTCCATAAAGTAAATTACCCAAAAAGCTAATTGCTGTACCATCTAGTGAGCTTCGCATCATGGCTTTTTTGGCAAGATTTACAAACCATTTGCCAATCCATTTGCCCACATAAAAAATTACAATTGCCAATACCAGTTTAATAGCAAACGTTGTGGAATTATTTAAAATCGTTGCCGTATCAATTGGCACGCCTAGTAACTTTAATGTGTAATCGCTAGCAGTGGTGAGTCCTTCGGCAGTATGTGTTGCCACTTCAGTTGCGACTTGAGTAACCGCTTCTTGAGCTTCAGCAACATTTTGAGTAATGGGCGTATTAGCAGTATGAGCCGCTTGCTCAATGGTTTTTTCAGTGGTTTCTAAGGTTTGAGTCATATATTTTTAATTTTCATTCATTTTGTTAATCAGTAACTTCAATATCATCGCCATAGCGCCATGTACGAATAATTCGCAATTCTTCTAATTTGCCCATATCTTCACTAAAAGCACCATATGGGGAGGATTGACGAACAGACTGTTTGGCGGCCTCATCAAGCATGACTGAACCTGATGATTCTAATAACGTAATGGCCTTGACGTGCCCATCACGCCCAACAATCACCATCAGACGCACATCACCTGTAATATTTTGACTGCGTGCTTGTTCTGGATAATACTGGTTGGCAATACGTTCTACATGCAAACGAAAATTTTCTAAATAAGCTGCCGCCACACCATAAGTGGTCGCGTTACCACTGACGGTTTGTACATTACTTTTTGAGGCAAAATCTTGCTGTTTTTGAGAAAGTTGAGCTTCCAAGGTACGAATTTTTTTACGAATTCTCTCTTCTTGAGCTTCTAAGTCATCTTGGTTTTTTTCACTTTCATTCTTATTTTGATTATCCACATAACGAATGGATAAGGTAGTGCGCAAATAACTTTCTTGATATGCTTTTTGACGAGATTGTTGTTGTAGGTTTAAAACATCTTGCACCTCTTCCATATCATCAGCAGTGTCTGGGCTAATGTTATTGGTTTCTTGGCGCAGCTGTTGGCGCACATCACCACCAGCCTCTTGACTGGCGCTGGCAATAAAACGGGCGTGTTCATTTTTTTTGGTATTTTCTGTCATTGCTGTTGCAACGTCTTGCGCAAGTTCATCGGGCGCTTGCCCAACGGTAAAGGTAATACCAAAAATCAAAAAAGTATGAAAAACAACCGAGATTACAGTCGCAACCGAAATATTTAGGTTTTGTTTATAGCCATCAGCAAACACAAAATTTCCCATTTTATCCATTGATTTTTTTAGTAGATGAGCGATTGGTTTTTAAGTATTTATTTTTTAATAATTCATTTATTTTTAATAATTAATTTTCGTCAAGTTCAAGCTGATGGATGTGACGCTCAAACCAAAACGGCATAAAAGGCAGAATAGACGCAATAAATCCAAATAAAAAAACTTTCAGTGACCATCGTTTAACTTGACATACCACCAAAAGCAGCACAATAAAACTGACAAACAATACACCGTGAGCCATGCCAGCATATTGAATTAAAAAGGGTTGATTGAATTTGTATTTTAAGGGCATAGCAATGCCCACCAAAACCAAAAAAGACAAACCTTCTAAAAAACTAACCAATCGCAATAATTTTACCATCATACCACCTACAATATACTTACCAAAAAGCTGCTATTATATATGATGATGGTAAAATTTCAGCAAAAATTGAGCCAATTTGACAGAAAGTTGTCATTTTTAAGAAGAAATCGGTAATTTTAAACAAACTAATTATAATTGTGATAATGCCTGTTCAAAATCAGCACGTTTTACTTCACCCAATAACACATTTTTTAGCTCACCTTTTTGATACAGTAGCAATGCTGGCGGTCCAAATAGTTGATAACGCGCCAATACTGCTTTGCTATCCGATGTATTTTGACTGATGTCTACCTTAACCACTTGAAAATCTGCCAATTTGTCAGGACGATTAGTAAACAAGGTTTTTTCCATAATTTTGCATTCAATACACCAATCGGCTGTGATATCCACCAACACGTTATCATTTTTGGACAAAATTTCATCAAGCTGCGCTAGATTGGTTATTGTAATGTCAGAATTTTTAGATTCAAAAGCGTTATTTGTCATTGCAGTCGTTTCTGTCAATTTTCCTAAAGGTTGCCAAGAATCCGTTTGTCCAGTTGCCACGCCAATCATCAAACAAAGCGTCCAAACGCCACTGATGATTGACAATGCCAGTGCTGGTAAAACTTTTTGACGATAAAACCACACACAAAGCATTGCAAACCAAAACGCCCATAAAGCAAGTACAAAAGATGAATGGATAATTCGTTCAATTAAACTAATTGAAACCGCTAAAAGCAGCAGCCCGCAAAAAGTTTTGACTTCCTGCATCCATTGCCCTGCTTTGGGCATAAATTTTCCTTGCACTGCGCCAAGCATCATCAATGGCAAAGACAAACCCACCCCAAAAACAAACAATGCAAAAAAACCCAACACAACACTACCACTGGTTGAAACAGCCGTCAAAGCTCCTGCCATTGGCAATGAAACGCAAGGCGATACCACCAATGCTGATAATGCCCCAACAACAAAACTACCGCCAATACTGCCTAATTTACCATCGGCAAGTTGTGATTTTTGAGAAAGTTTATCGCTAATGGCACTTGGTAAAGATAATTTGATAACGTCAAACATTGCAAGTGCTAAAACCACAAAAACAATTGCAAAACCACCCAAAATATAATGATTTTGTAAATATCCCAAAATCCCAACGGCACGCCCAAGACCTGCCACCAAAGCGCCAATAGCCCCGTAAGCCGTTGCAACACCTACCCCATAAGATGTTGATAACATAAAACCTTTTACAGAATTGGTATTTTTTTGGCGGGCGACAATATTGGCGACAATTGGTATCATTGGGTACACGCATGGCGTAAAGGCAAGTAACAGCCCTGCCAAAAATAAAAGCATTAATGCTAATAGTGGATTTTTATGAATACCAAAAGGGTCAGAATCCTGAGGTAAGGTATGATTCACCAAATTAGGGTTTGAGCTGATATCAGTGGCGCTTTGGGTATTTTGCTCATTTGGCTGAATTTGTGTTTGCTCGCCATCTGCTGGCAACACAGAAATGCCTGATTGGTCGCCATCATTATTTTGACTTGGGTTTTGAAGGTCTGTATTTTGAGCAATCAAATCATTTGCTTGGTTATTTTGATTGCTACTTTCGCCACCCATTTCTTGATTAGATTCACGACTGACTGGCAAAGCTGGTGGCATGCCATTAATAGAACTTGCTTTATCTTCTAGATTAGCAATTTGGCCATTGTCTTGGCTAATAGCTATATCATTACCACTATTGGTGGTGTTTGTGGGGATAATCTGTGATGGTAGTTTACTGGCGGTTTGTGGTTCTGCTACTTTTGCAGCTTCTTTGGTTTCTGGTTTTTTTGTTTCTGCTTTGATGGATGCTTGACTGGCGTGCTTAAGCGTCAAAGTGCCTTTGGTAACTTCTGGTGGATAGCACAAACCCGCTTCAGCACAGCCTTGCCATTTTACGCTAATTGGAGCATGATTTAAGTCTTTTTGGGTGCTGATGACTGCTTTAGCGATAACATCTTGATTAAATACCGCCACCCGACCAAATTCAGGGTCATCCACCATAGTTGGGGCAACGCTAAATTCCCAATCGCTAGCACTGACGCCTTCTGGTAATTGAGCAGCGATTCTATCTTGATAAATATAATGTTTGGGAGTGATGGTAAATTTGGCAATCAACTCTTGACCATTTTGACTGACATCTACTTTAAATGCCTGATTTACTGGTAGAAATTTTTGTTGGCTTGTTTTTCCAAATAAACTAGCTAAACTGCTAGCATTGGAATGACTGGTATCTTGAGCATAAGACGGTAAAGAAAGGGATAAGCTAATGCTAATCAATATGCCCAGCAATTTATGATAAGAAAATTTATGATGAGAAAATAAATGCATATTTATACTGAATGATTGAAATTTAATTGTTTAAAAATGTATAACCTATAATGGCTATATAAAAATTGCTGTATTATACCGCAAAGATTTTAATCCATGTGATACAGTATTTTTAAATATTGTCTTTAAATTATCATAAAAATCTATCTGCTAATTAAATTTTACTCATCTTTTTTGTAATTTTGGTCAGTCAAATTTGGTGAAATTAATGATAATTTTATGTTAAACTAATCTGATTCTCCCAAACCACAAGGTAAATTTATGTTTAAAGAAATTTCTTTGCACGACTTTGACCCTGAACTTGGCGTTGCAATTGACGCTGAATCACGTCGTCAAGAAGATCATATTGAATTAATTGCATCTGAAAATTATTGTTCTCCTGCCGTAATGGAAGCGCAAGGCACAATTTTAACCAATAAATACGCTGAAGGTTATCCAGGGAAACGCTATTATGGCGGCTGCGAAAATATTGATGTTGTAGAACAAATTGCTATTGACCGTGCCAAAGAATTATTTGGCGCTGACTATGCTAACGTCCAACCACACTCTGGTTCAAATGCCAATGCGGCTGTTTATCTTGCATTGCTAGAAGCAGGAGATACCGTGCTTGGTATGAGTCTTGCCCATGGTGGACATTTAACCCACGGGGCAAATGTTTCATTTTCTGGCAAAACATACAACGCGGT
>CAKAQU010000088.1 GCA_916720335.1 uncultured Moraxella sp.
CAGACGGCGTCAAAGTCAAACAAGTAGGCTTACTACAAACGGGTAAAGGTGGCGTCTTGCGTAGTGGCATGGAAGTCGTAACAGATGCAGGCAATGGCATGATCACCAGTGGCGTATTCTCCCCAAGTCTTAACCAATCAATCGCCATTGCCCGAGTACCCACTGACTTTACAGGCGATACCGCCAAAGTCATCATGCGTGGCAAAGAAGTGGATGTGCGTGTGCTAAAACTGCCATTTGTAAGAAACGGTAAAAAGCAATTTGATTGATTTTAATCGGCTTTCATAAGGAGAGATTATGTCTAAACTCAAAATGTTAGTAGTGCTTGGTTGCATTCTTGCGTGCCAATCATCTTTTGCCAAATCTGAAATTTTATTACAGCCCAGTAATGAGCAACGTCAAGCGGTTAAATCAGCCTTTATGTCATCAGATAATGCTCAAATTCGCACTGCAATTAATGAAGCAAGGCATAACATAGAGACATTAGCAATTAATGCGTCATGTTCTATGGGTTACTACATTCAAGGCATCGCTTCCATTCGATCACCTAATGTACAAGCCCAAGTGAATTTATGGAGTCCAACCAATGGCATGCAATATATTACACATGACAAATGCCTAAATGTTGTGCGTATTGGAAATTGGTCTATGCCAACTAAAAACGCTCTAAATTTTAACATTATTTATGAATCTGCCCAATCAGGTGAAAATAAATCCACACATATAGAAATGATTAAACAGGACGGGCAATGGTTGGTGCTTAGTCATTTATAAGTTTTGACACAAAAATATGATTGAGACATCTTACAAAGATACTAAATCATGCAAGATATTGATTTTTAAAAAAATACAATGAAAAAAAGAAATTGCCATTAACCAAGATGCTCACGGATGAATGATTTAAGTCTAACCATCATTCATTTATTACACGCCATGAGAGTAAAACCATCTGCCATTTTTGCCAATGATTTTGTAGAAAGTTTTAATTTAATCTGGAAAATCCAAGTTTAAATGAAAAAACCCAAAACTTAACTCATCTTCAAGATGATGGTTGTATTCAAATTGATAACTTTGAATATGAAAGTTGGTTTATTGGCAATAAAGAATATGTATTTTTTATGCCGCAAGGCAAGAAACCATCAAATTAGCAATTAAACATAGTAAGGGTTGATTTGATGATTGCACAATACAAACAGCCCAAAACTGGCAACCTATTTATTGAAAAAGCCATTTGACGGTTTTTATATCAAAAAAAGAATGAAACAGCGAGCTTTTGCTGTATTTTGATGGCATTTTGCCAAAGTATTGTAAAAGATTGGGCTTTAACGCTAAATTTATTAGTTTTAAGTAATCTTGCCAGTTTAAAACAGAGTAATAAAAATTGTATGTTAAACTGTCAAATGTCAGAGATGACAAAAAGTAGTCTATACCCAAAACAGAGTTTTAACCTAAACGAGGAGTATGCATGATGAAATCTTTAAGTATGTATATCAATGGTACGTTTGATACCAACTTTACAGGCGAGTACACCGACGTGCTAAACCCTGCCACTGAAGAAGTGATTGCCAAAGAACCACTTGGCACTGCCGATGATGTCAATCGTGCCGTAGAAGCTGCTTATGCCGCTCAACCTGCTTGGGAGCGTTTGCCTGCGGTGGAGCGTGGGGCATATTTGCACAAAATCGCTGACGGTATTCGTGCCAGAGCTGACGAGTTGACCGCAACCATCGTTGCCGAAGGTGGCAAAACCCGTGATTTAGCACGCATTGAAGTGATGTTTACTGCCGATTATTTGGATTATCAAGCCGAATGGGCAAGACGCTATGAAGGTGAGATTTTGCAAAGCGACCGCCCACGTGAAAACATCTTTTTGTTTAAGCGTCCTTTGGGGGTGATTGCTGGCATTTTGCCTTGGAATTTTCCATTTTTCTTAATCGCTCGCAAAATGGGACCTGCCTTGGTAACGGGCAATACCATTGTGATTAAACCAAGTAGCTTTACGCCCATCAACTGCCAAATTTTTAGCGAAATCGTTGATGGCGTGGGCTTGCCTTCTGGTGTCTTTAACGTAGTTAATGGCGATAATCAAACAGGCAGTCATTTGGCAGGACACCCAAAAGTCGCCATGGTCAGCCTAACTGGCTCAGTGCGTGCAGGTCAAGAAGTGATGGCAACCGCTGCTCCAAACATCACCAAAGTTTCGCTAGAATTGGGTGGTAAAGCCCCCGCCATTGTGCTAAAAGACGCTGATTTAGATTTGGCAGTAAAATCCATTCTAGCATCTCGTGTGGGTAATACAGGGCAAATCTGCAACTGTGCTGAGCGCGTTTATGTGCATTCAAGCATCAAAGACGCCTTTACCACCAAGATGATGGATGCCATGAAGGCTGTACGCTATGGCAACCCAAGCGAAGCTGGCAAAGGTGAGCTTGATATGGGTCCACTCATCAATGAACAAGCTGCCCAAACGGTAGAAGCCAAAGTGGCTCGTGCGATTGAACAAGGGGCAACTTTGCTGATGGGTGGTAAACGTGCCAAAGGCAAGGGCTATTTCTTTGAGCCAACTGTTTTGGTAGATGTCAATAACAGCATGGACATCATGAAAAACGAAACCTTTGGTCCTGTGTTGCCAATTGCTACTTTTGAAAGCTTGGACGAAGTTATCGCCCTTGCTAACGACTGCGACTATGGCTTGACCAGCTCAGTTTATACCAACAATCTCAACGAAGCCTTTTATGTGACTCGCCGTCTACAATTTGGCGAAACTTACATCAACCGTGAAAACTTTGAAGCCATGCAAGGCTTTCATGCTGGTTGGAAAAAGTCAGGTATTGGCGGTGCGGACGGCAAACATGGTCTAGAAGAATACCTACAAACACAGATGGTCTATTTAGAAACCAATATTTAAGTTTAACATTCAAGCACTTTGTGTTTAAAAGTGCTTGCTTGACTCCCTATTTTTAATAACAAACTCACTAGGAGACGCCCATGAGTAACATTCCAAATGATTTAAAATACGTTGCTAGTCACGAATGGCTAAAACGCGAAGAAGACGGCATTATCACCGTTGGCATTACTGACCACGCACAAGATTTATTGGGTGATGTGGTTTTTGTGGAGTTGCCCGAAGTTGGTCGTGGTGTAGCAGTTGATGAAGAAGTTGCCGTTGTAGAATCAGTAAAAGCAGCTTCTGATGTTTACGCTCCAATCGCTGGTGAGATTGTACAGATTAATGAAGAATTGGTGGATAATCCAGAACTTGCCAACGAAGACCCATATGGCAAAGCATGGTTCTTTAAAATCAAACCTGCCAATCCTGCCGACTATGATGGTTTGATGAACGCAGAAGAGTACGAAAGTTCACTATAAGCCTTAACTGAAATAAGGGTGAAATGATTTTTTACCCTTATTTTTGGTAAATATCAGTGGTTTTTCAATTTATGTTTTAGTAGCGCACTAAAACACTTGAGCGTTTAGTGTGATTTACGCACCTGTAATAAATTATGTTGCAACTGGCTTCAATTCATAAAAGAATTATTGCTTATATTATTGATGCTGTGTTACTTATAATCATTGCAGTTTTATTTTCATTTTTATCAGATTTTATAAGCATTGAATATGATTATTTTTTTAAATTTTGTTTAATTTTATTTTTATTAGGTGATACATTTCATGGTCAAAGTATTGGAAAACGCCTACTAAAAATACAAATAGTAAATTTCAAAACACAAAAACCAACGGGATTTATTATTTCCGTTGTTAGAAACTTGATTTGTTTACTAAATTTCACTTTAATCTTTGCTGCCATCAATTATATATTATTTGTATATTACTATAGAAATTTATCAGATTTTTTAACTGGTACTTGTGTTATAGAAAACCAACCTTCAATCTCAAAGGATAAACAATGAGTGATTTAACCTTTTCCGATTTGTTCAACCAAAACGCCTTTGTGGAACGCCACCTTGGCACAGACCAAAACGACAAACAAGCCCTATTAAATACCGTGGGCTTTAATGATTTGGAAAGTTTCATTGATGCGGTTGTTCCAAAAACTGTGCGATTAAACAAAGAATTAGACCTACCTAAGGCTATCAGCGAACACAATGCTCTTAGCAAGTTACGTAGTATGGCAGACAATATTACAGTTTCAAAAAGCTATATTGGGCAAGGCTACGCTCCCACTCGCTTACCTGCGGTTATCCAGCGTAACGTGTTAGAAAATCCTGGTTGGTACACCGCTTACACCCCTTATCAAGCCGAAATTGCCCAAGGTCGTTTAGAAGCCTTGTTAAATTTTCAGCAAATGTGCATTGATTTAACTGGCATGGATTTGGCAGGAGCAAGTCTGCTTGATGAGGCTACCGCTGCTGCTGAAGCGATGAGCATGGCAAAACGGGTCAGCAAATCCAAATCCAATGCGTTTTTTGTTGATAGCCGCACTTACCCTCAAACTTTAGATGTCATCAAAACTCGCGCCAAATATTTTGGATTTGATGTAATTGTTGACGAATTGGATGCGATTAAAGCTGGCGAATATTTTGGGGCATATTTTCAATATGTTGGCAAAGATGGCGACGTGGTAGATTTAACCGATGCTATTGCCACTGCTAAAGAAAATGGCGCATACGCGATCGTTGCAAGCGATATCTTAAGTCTTGTTTTGCTAAAATCCCCCGCCAGCATGGGGGCAGATATTGCTTTAGGTAGCACTCAACGTTTTGGCATCCCTATGGGTTTTGGCGGACCTCATGCAGCCTATTTTGCCTTTAAAGATAAAGACAAGCGTTCTGCCCCAGGTCGCATCATTGGCGTATCCAAAGACGCGCAAGGCAGCACCGCCCTACGTATGGCGCTACAAACTCGTGAACAGCATATCCGTCGCGAAAAAGCCAATTCAAACATTTGCACCAGTCAAGTGCTATTAGCCAATTTAGCAGGCATGTACGCCGTTTATCACGGTCCAAAAGGTGTAAAACGCATTGCCACTCGTATTCACGCCTTAGCAACTGCCTTTGCAAGTGCAGTCAAATCAGCAGGTTTTACCATAAAGCATGACGTGTTTTTTGATACTGTGTTGGTAGAATGTGGCGACAAAGCCCAAAGTATTTTTGAAAATGCCAAAGCTAAAGGCTACAACCTGTGGCAACATGGCAATGGTCAAATCTCAGTCGCTTTCCACGAACTCAGTGATGAAGCTGACTTTGCTGAGCTGTGTGAAATCTTTGGGGCAAAAGGCGAACTTAATGACGTACAAATTGCATTGACAGACGCTCTATTGCGTAAAGATGAAATCCTAACACATCCTGTGTTCAATTCACACCATACCGAACACCAAATGCTACGCTACCTAAAATCACTAGAAGACAAAGATTTAGCAATGAATCGTTCTATGATTTCTTTAGGTTCTTGCACAATGAAACTTAACGCTACCAGTGAGATGTTACCCATCACTTGGGATGAATTTGCCAACGTTCATCCATTTGCTCCTAAAGATGAGGTGCAAGGTTATCTTGATATGATTGATAGCCTACAAACACAATTAAAGGCGATTACTGGTTTTGATGAAATTTCCATGCAACCTAATTCTGGCGCATCAGGGGAATACACTGGACTGTTAACCATTCGCCGTTATCACGAAAGTCGTAATGAGTCGCATCGCAATGTTTGCTTAATTCCTCGTTCAGCTCACGGTACAAACCCTGCCACCGCCCAAATGATGGGTATGAAAGTTGTAGTTGTGGCAACAGATGAATGTGGGAATGTGGATTTAACAGACTTACAAGCAAAATGTGAAGAACACTCTGCCAATCTTGGAGCGTTGATGATTACTTATCCATCAACACATGGCGTATTCGAGGAAGGCATTCGTGATATTTGCGACCTGATTCACAAGCATGGTGGGCAGGTGTATATGGATGGTGCAAATATGAATGCTCAAGTTGGGCTTATGCAGCCTGCAGATGTAGGCGCTGACGTACTACATATGAATCTGCATAAAACCTTTTGCATTCCGCACGGTGGCGGTGGTCCAGGTGTGGGACCAATTGGTTTAAAATCACATCTTGCGCCTTTTATTCCAAGCCATAGTGTCACTGGCGTCTTTAACGCAACAAATAATCAAACTGCTGTTTCAGCTGCCGCTTATGGTTCAGCAAGCATCTTGCCAATCTCATGGATGTATATCACCATGATGGGTCGAGACGGCTTAGTATCAGCAACCAAACAAGCTCTACTCAACGCCAACTACGTTGCCAAAAGTTTAGCTGATGACTATCCTGTGCTTTATACGGGTAAAAATGGTTTTGTGGCACATGAATGTATTATTGACATTCGCCCTTTAAAAGAAGAAACAGGCATCACGGAAACTGATATTGCTAAACGCCTTATGGATTATGGTTTTCACGCTCCAACCATGAGTTTTCCTGTGGCAGGTACTTTGATGATTGAACCCACAGAATCAGAAAGCAAAGCCGAATTAGACCGTTTTATCAGTGCTTTAAGACAAATCAAGCAAGAAGCTTTGCAAGTCAAAGCTGGTACAGATGGTTGGACTTCTGATAACAACCCACTTATCCATGCTCCACACACCCAAAATGTGATTGTTGGTGAATGGGATCGACCTTACAGCCGAGAAGTTGCCGCTTTCCCACTACCTTATGTTAAAGCGCATAAATTCTGGCCAAGTGTAGGGCGAGTGGATGACGTATATGGCGACAAGCATTTAATTTGTAGCTGTCCAAGTATTGATAATTACGAATAAAACTACTCATAAATAAAAAAAGCACCTAATTAATTAGGTGCTTTTTTTATTTACAAACCTACTAATAGATAATCTACTAACTACTAATAAATTATACACGGGATAAGTATTCGCCAGTACGTGTATCTACTTTGACTACTTCATCTTGTTGTACAAATAAAGGTACGCGCACTACTGCACCCGTTTCTAAACGAGCAGGTTTGCCGCCACCGCCCGAAGTATCGCCGCGTACGCCTGGGTCAGTTTCTACAATTTGTAATTCTACAAAGTTAGGGGCTGTTACAGATAATGGTGTACCATTAAATAATGTGATGGTGCACAGTGCATTTGAATTTTCTTTTAGCCACTGGGCAGCATCGCCCATTGCATTTTTATCCGCTTGTAACTGCTCAAACGTTTCAGGGTGCATAAAATGCCAAAATTC
>CAKAQU010000089.1 GCA_916720335.1 uncultured Moraxella sp.
ACAGCAATTCCGCGTTTAGCGATTGCAGCAGCAGCATGGTCTTGAGTGGAAAAAATATTGCATGATGTCCAGCGAACTTCAGCGCCTAATTCAACCAAAGTTTCAATTAAAACCGCTGTTTGAATGGTCATATGAATGCAGCCTAAAATTTTAGCACCTTTTAATGGCTGCTTGTCTTTATAACGTTGACGAAGCCCCATTAACGCAGGCATCTCAGCTTCAGCAAGACTGATTTCTTTACGTCCAAAATCAGCAAGATGAATATCGGCAACTTTATAATCAGTAAATTCGCTCATGGTTTTTCCTATATTGGTGTACATATGTTTAATGGTGTACTTGATAAACATCAAATACACCATTAGGTTTTGTGTCATTGTAGCATAAAAATAACGTGATAAAAATTATCCCACGCTCAACATTTATTAGTAACTAAACGTTACCCCAACATTTGCTTGGTGACCATCGTTAATATACCAGTTTACAGCAGGGTAGGTATTGTAAACCAATTTTTGAGTTTTGTTACCAACGTTTTGAATGTTGGTAAATAGTTTGATGTTGGGGGTTGCCTGCCAATGAGCATTCAAATCCACTGTGGTGTAGTTTGGAATATCGCTTAATAATGTTCCAGAACTGCTATAATGTTTGGCTTTTGAGCGCGCAATCGCTGAAACGCTCAGCCCGTAAACGCCATCATCATAACCTACAGTAAGCGTTCCTGTATTTTTTGGACGGTAGGATAACTCAAGTCCTGTAGTTTTGTTTTTGGTCTTAACATGGGCATAACTTGCTGCAACAAAAAAGGCGTCTTTTTTCCACGATAGGGTTGCTTCACCACCTTGAAATGTTGCTTTGTCAATGTTTTTATAACCCGCCCAATTAGGATTTTCAATCAGTTTATCAACTTTAGTATGATAGGCTGATAAACCAGCCTTGGCATAATTACCAATCTTTTGGTCCAGTCCAATCTCATAGGATAAGCTTTCTTCTGGTTTTAGTTTATCATTGCCGCCCCAAGAAGTGTACAATTCATTTAGGCTTGGAGCTCTAAAGGCTGTTCCAATATTGCTGTACACGCTTGTGCTTGGTGTAACATGATAGCGACCTGCAATTTGTCCAACGGTATGTGTACCAAAACGACTGTTATCCTCTAAACGCAGACCTGCTTGAGTATTGATTTTATCTGTATTATATTGGTGCTGAATATAGTAACCAGTGCTGGTTACCTTTTGTTTGTTGTTTGTGATGGTATTGCTGTCATATTCAGCTTTATTATGGCTAACACCAAATAAAATATTTTGATTTGGGGCAAAGCTCCAACGAGCGTTAACATCCCCTTCATCACTTTGGGTGTTGTAATGGTTATTGTAGCCATCAACAGGAGTCTGTTCATCTTTAATGTTGGAATAACGAGCAGATACGGTTAAATTGTTAAGCACATCGTAAGAGCCCAGTACATTAATTAAACGGTTTTCAAATTGACGTTGAGCGGTGTTAGGTAGTGCGCCATTGGTTGTGCCACTATAAATATTAACCCCTTCATTTTGGCTAATGGCAGCACTAGCAGAAAACCGCTGTTGATTCGTACCAATTTTGGCATGATAACCTTTTTGGTCATAGCTGGCTTTGTCATGTTTGTTTTGATTGTCAAAAATACGCGTGCCATCACTTTCTAAACGCTGACCACCAAGACTGGCGTAAAACCCATTATCACTGACAAGATTGCCATGAACGCTGGCTTTATAAGTATTATTTTCACCCCATAAACCTGTTACATTTACCCCAGTTTTTTCAGGTGCTTTAGAAATCATTTGCACCACACCGCCAATGGCATCTGAACCATACTGAACCGATGCTGGTCCTTTTAAAATCTCTACTTTGTCAATATTGGTTAAATCGTAAAATCCTGAAAAAACAGGTGAGAGATTATTTTGATTGTTTAATCGCGCTCCGTCTGATAAAAATAATGTATGTATATTTTTTGTACCACGTAAAGACACTTCAGGCACTTGTCCAATACCGCCATATTGTTTGACTGAAATACTGGCATCTTTTTGAATGACGTCTGAAAGATTGGACACTGAGTTTTGTTCAATGGTTTGTTTATTAATGACAGTGGTGCGAACGGCAACATGATTTTGGCTGGCAGGTACGCGTGTTGCTGTAATTACCATATCATCTAAAACCACATGGGGCTGATGGTCATGAGCAAATGTCATAGGGGCAGCATACATCCCTAAAACCAGTGCAATTGAGTTACGTAGGGTAATATTTGACATAAAAAGTTCCAAAAATACAACAATTTGAAATTAAAGTGTTCCATTATAGCTAAAAAATTTTTTATTTTTTTATAAATTTAATGAAATATTTTCATGATAATATGAATTATTTTTAAGCTGATTTATTTATAAAGTAAAAAACCACCGCCTTAAAGGCGATGGTTTTACGAAGATTGCAATTACAAACAGTGCAGTTTATGGCAATAAACGCACTCTTTGCCAAGTATTTTGTTGTTTGGTGTATAAAATACGGTCGTGCATGCGATTGGCTCGCCCTTGCCAAAATTCAATGCTGTCCACAATTAATTTATACCCACCCCAATAGTCAGGTAAATCAACAGTTTCAATATTTTCTTTGTTTAGACTGGCAAATTTACTGTCCATAATTTCACGGCTTTGAACAACACCACTTTGAGGATTGCTAACCCAAGCAGCAAGCTGACTGTCTTTTGGGCGGCTGTGAAAATATGTTTTGGATTGTTTGATGGATAATTTTTCGACACGACCCGAAGCTCGTATTTGTCGCTCCAAATCATCCCAAAAAAACAAGGCTTCAGCAAATGGATTTTCAGACAAATCCTGTCCTTTTTGGCTGTGATAATTACTATAAAAAATCATCATAATTTCGCCATTTTGTTCGCTGATTTCACGCATTAGCAGCGTTCTAACGCTTGGGCGCATATCACGCCCACACGTTGCCAAGCTAAAGGCGTAAGCCTCACCAATTTGTTCATCAACTGCCTCTTTAATCCATTTTTCTAGCAATGGATAGGGGGTGTTTGGAATGTTACTTTCAATCAGCTCGTCTTTTTCATATGATTGTCGATTGGCGCTAAAATCAATTGCCATGACTGCCTCCAATGTATTAATGGGTAATTTATGCTAAAACAGTGGTTATTTTTTCAGCAAGCTGCTCGGCTAAATTTTTGGCAAACTCGCCATCTTGAGCTTCTACCATCACGCGAATGACAGGTTCAGTACCTGATTTGCGAATTAAGATTCTGCCTGTATTGCCCAGCTGATTTTGAGCGTCATCAAACGCTTTTACCAGCTCACTATTTTCATATGGGTCACTAATTTTGGGTAATTGTACATTAATTAGGGTTTGTGGAAACGGTGTATAATCTGATAAAAGTTCAGATAATGATTTGCCTGATTGTACTAAAATAGACAACACTTGTAAACCTGATACAATAGCATCGCCAGTGCGAGATTTATCTAGGCATAAAATATGCCCTGATGATTCACCACCAATGCTAAATCCATGTTTTTCAAGTTGCTGCATGACATAACGGTCACCAACTTTGGCACGGATAAAATCAATGTCTTGATTTTTCATGGCAAGTTCTAGTGCCATATTGGACATTAATGTTCCAACAACTCCTTTGGGTTTTTTTGTTTGTCCATGAGCTAAAATGTATAAAATACCATCACCATCAACAACATTGCCTAACTCATCCACCATAATAATCCGGTCGCCATCACCATCTAAAGCGATGCCTAGATTGGCTTTATGTTCTAAGACTAATTTTTGTAAATTTTCTGGATGAGTAGAGCCGCAGTTATGGTTAATATTAATACCATCAGGTTTATTAGCGTAGGTGATGACGTTAGCGCCCAATTCCCGTAAAACTCTTGGGGCAACGCTATAACCTGCACCATTAGCACAGTCTACAACAATGGTTAAACCTTTTAAATCATACTGATAAGGAAAACTGCCTTTGCAGTATTCAATATAACGACCTTTAGCATCATCAATCCGATAACTTTTTCCCAGTTGGTCAGCATTAATGTCAGTCAATCGGGCGAATGTATCGCCAACCAATTCATCTAATTTTTGATTGATGGCAGCTTGCAATTCATCAGGGATTTTTTTGCCTTCGGTAGAAAAAAATTTGATGCCGTTATCCTGATAGGGGTTGTGTGAAGCTGAAATAACCACACCCAAATCGGCATGAAAACTGCGTGTTAAATGAGCAATGGCAGGCGTGGGTAAGGGTCCAAGTAAATGCACATCAACGCCTGATGCGTTAAAACCTGCTTGTAAAGCAGATTCAATCACATAACCCGATAGCCGAGTATCCTTACCAATCACCACACTATATCGTCTGTTAAGATTTTGGCTGGCTAAAACTTTACCAACTGCAAACCCTAAACGCAGTAAAAAATCAGGAGTAATCGGAAAAGTACCAAATTGTCCACGAATGCCGTCAGTGCCAAAATAACTCATGTCTCTACCTTTTTTTTAAATGAAAGAATTTCATCATTTGTTTAAATGCATTTTTAGATGCATCCTTTCAGTATAACGCTAAGATTTTAACTGTACAAGGGTAAATTTAGTGCCTTTTGTTGTGTTTTTGCGATTGTGTTTTTTTGAAGTTATGTGAATTTCTAAGCAAAGGCTTGTTTAAAAATTGCTTTCTTGCCACAATATAATGTTTTTTATTTTTGGAAAAAATACATGACAATATTACATCCAGCTTTTAAATTGATTCATCGTCATCAAATTGACGCATTGGGCATCACCGTACTTATTAGTGAACATATAAAAACCAAAGCCAAACATTATCATTTGGCGTGCAACAACAGCGAAAATGCTTTTTTGATTGGTTTTGCCACGCAGCCAATGACGTCGCGTGGTGAGGCTCATATTTTGGAACACACGGTATTATGTGGTTCGCAAAAATATCCTGTTCGCGACCCGTTTTTTAGCATGATTAAGCGTTCATTAAATACCTTTATGAATGCGATGACTGCGGCGGATTGGACGGTTTATCCATTTGCCACCCAAAATAAAAATGATTTTTTTAATTTATTATCTGTTTATACCGATGCGGTATTTTTTCCCAATATTAATGAACTGGATTTTGCACAAGAGGGCATTCGTGTTGAATTAAATGAGAAAGATGAGCCTGAATACCATGGTGTGGTATTTAATGAAATGAAAGGAGCGATGAGCGGTGAAATTGACCAGCTTTATTATGCGCTTATGCCTTATGTTTTTAAAAAAACAACATATCATTACAATTCAGGCGGCGACCCAAAACAAATTCCCAAATTAACCCATCAAGATTTGGTTGATTTCCATAAAGCCCATTATCATCCTAGTAACGCCATTATTATGAGTTTTGGGAACATTCCTGTCGCTCAGATTCAAGAAAAATTACATGAAGAAGCGCTGGTGCGTTTTGATGATATTCGGTATCCAGCATTGGGCAAAAAATTTGCATCTATGAAAGAGCCAAGTTTAGCCAAACCTTTACAAGTATTTGATACATATACCAGTGATGATAATGGCAAACAAAAAACCCATCAGGTTTTGGCATGGCTTTTACCAACCATTACTGACCCAAAACAGCGTTTGGCAATGCGCTTGATGGAAGGTGTTTTAACTGAACACGCAGGCTCACCACTGCGAGCGTATTTGGATAGTCATGAACTTGGTACGTCGGCAAACCCACTTTTAGGACTTGATGACAGTCATTTTCAAATGGTCTTTTATGCTGGACTTCGTGGCTCTGAAAAAAATCATGCTGATGATATTGAACAAGGTATTTTGACATTATTAACCCAAGTAGCAAATAACCCCATCAGTGAAGAAACCATTCAAACCATTTTACATCAAATGGAGCTCGACCAGCGCCATATTGGTGGCGACAGCATGCCATATGGTTTAACTTTAATGCTTGAGGCATTTAGCACAGCACTCCACGGCGGCGATGTGATGGATGTTTGGCAAATTGATGAACATTTGACATGGCTAAGAAAACAAGCTCAACAACCAAACTGGGTGCAGTCACTTATCAAAACCTATTTGATTGACAATCCACATCGTGTTCGCCTGACTTTAAGCCCTGATAAGGATAAAGCTCAAAGATTGGTAGACGAAGAACAAGCCCAATTACGTGAACTTGCTGAAAAATTAAGTGAGGAAGACAAACAAATTTTACGCCAAAAAGCTAAGGATTTAGCAATTCGTCAGGCAACCCCTGATGATGTTAATCTGTTGCCAAAGGTCGGACTTGAAGACATTCCTAGCGAAGTGGCATTTACACAAGGTCAAGTTACCCCAATCACCATTCAAGGTGAACAACGTAATTTATATGAATATCATGCAGGTACTAATGGCTTGTATTATTATCAAGTATTGATTAATTTAGACAAAAAATACGATGAAATTTTAACCAATCCTTTGCTACCAACGTATCTTACTTTGTTGTCAGAGCTGGGTACAAATCAATACGATGCGCGCGCATTCCAAGCTTATCAGGCGGCTCACTCATCAGGAGTGACTGCTCGCATTTCTCAAAGAACTGATTTATCAGATAAAGATAAGATGAGCAGTTATTTTATTTTGGCAACTCGAGCTTTAAATCGCAAATTAGAAGCCATTGATATTATTGGCGAAGTGTTAAATGACAGTGTTTTTAACGAAGTTGAGCGTATGCGTGAATTGTTGTCGCAAAAACAAGCCAGCTGGCAGTCGCATCTGGCATCGCAAGGGCACGCTTATGCGATGCAAACGGCTAGTCGTGGTATGAGTAAACTTTCAGCGATTGAATACGCGTTTTCTGGACTGCCTGCACTGGCAAGTTTAAAAGTTTTTTTAAGCCAAGCCGATGATGCAATGTGGCAAACACTGACTAAACGCTTAACGGATTTGCATCAAAAAATCATAAATCTACCCAAAGATGTAATTTTGGTTTGTGAAAAAGAAGTTGCGCCAAAGCTGATTGAAAAGATTGAAAAAACTTTTGATTATCAAACGTCCAATTACGCTTTATCAAAAGCAGATAAACTGCCTTTTGATGATTTAACTGCATTATTAACA
>CAKAQU010000090.1 GCA_916720335.1 uncultured Moraxella sp.
AAATCCACCTGTTTTGATGCGCTCCAAAGTCGTTAAATGCCCCAATGTGCCTAATTTTTCAGCGATACTTTCTGCCAAAACCCGAATATAGGTACCCTTAGAACAAGTAGTTTGCATTTTGATTTCATCGCCACTTATTTTTTGCAAAATCAGTTGATGAATATTAATTTGACGCGGCAAGCGCTCAACAGTAATGCCTTCTCGTGCTAATTCGTATAATTTTTTACCATTTTGTTTGAGTGCAGAATACATCGGTGGAACTTGCATTTGTTCACCCAAAAAAACATTTGCCAGTGCGTCTAAGTCTGCTTGATTAAAAGATAAAACATCTTTTTTATCAATAACTTGACCTTCTTTATCACCCGTATCTGTTTTTCTTCCCAATTGAATGGTAGCACGATAAGTTTTATCTGCATCCAATCCAAAACTACTTAATTTAGTAGCCTCACCAAAACAAATCGGCAAAAGTCCCGTTGCCATTGGGTCAAGCGTGCCTGTATGTCCTGCTTTTTTGCTATCAAAATCTGCTGACATAAACAGTCTTTTTGCCTGACTGACAGCTGAATGAGACGTCATACCCGGTGATTTATTAAGTAATAAAATACCAGAAACAATTTTTTTGGTTGAGTGAGCCATAAATATTTTTGTAACCTTAATTTAATCGGGATTACTTTCAGCGCTTTGACGATTGGCTTTTTCAATCAAACTCATCATATGGTTGCCATAAGCAGTTACGGTATCATAATGAAATCTTAAGCGTGGGGTTGTACGCGTTCTCATACTTGCTGATAATTGGCTGCGCAAAAATCCAGCGGCATTTTTTAAGACTTGCAAACTTTCAGCATGAGCACTTTCATTCATACCACCATCTTGGCTGGGTTCCAAGATGGTAACATAAACATCAGCATAGCCTAAATCAGGGCTAACTTTTACACTAGAAATTGTAACAAATCCGGTTAAACGCGGATCATTAATTTCATCACGAATTAAAACCGCCAAAGTTCGCTGAATTTGGTCGGCAATGCGTTGTAATCGTTGGTTCATAATACATTCTCACAAAAAATATCAACACATGATACCAGATTTTAACAAAATCTAATAATAATCTAACCAATCAGTCACAGAGAAAACTGGTTTTGTAAAATAATCATGCTCGTTATCTTGCCAATAACTGGTATAACAAGTTTGATAAATCTCATCGTACGACCGATTACAACAAGCTTGCTCAAAATAGTCTAAACATGGATTTTTTATCTTGGATTGCCCTGAAACTGCTCTTTTTGCATACTCACTGACATTGGGTATGATGGTTAATTTTTTAGGTTGGTAAGGTTTTGAGATTTTATGCTGTTGGATGATATGTAAAATTAAATTATTATACAAAAAACTACGAAATATTTGGCTTGTATTTGTATCGTCAAGATTTGCAAGATACTCAAAAGTAGCAGCAAGAAATTCATCTACACTATCAACAAAAGTAACAGCATCAAAATATTCATATAAAAGTTTGTTTTTTGGGTATTTTAACTTTGCACAAATAGCAAAAATATCCTTAAGCTCCATGATATTACCAATCAATCATAGTTGTATTCTTAAGGATATTTATGAGCAAAATCCATACCAATTACTCAAAAACGAGCTTGAGTTTTTGGCTTCTTAAAGTGTACTACAGCTCACGTTTGACTTCATGAATCTCAAAGACTTCAATCAAATCACCAACGGCGACCTCATAACCTTTCACCGCAAGACCGCATTCCATACCTGCTTTGACTTCATTAACATCATCGCGATAACGACGCAAAGACTGCAATTGACCTGTAAAGATAACTTTATCATCACGCAAAACTCGGATGGGTTTATTACGATAGATGACGCCTTCTTGCACCATACAACCTGCTGCTGCGCCAAACTTGCTAGAACGGAACACCTCACGAACTTCAGCAATACCCAAAATTTGTTCACGATGTTCTGGAGCAAGCATACCACTCATCGCCGCTTTTACATCGTCTATCAAACCATAGATTACGCTGTAATAACGAATGTCCAAACCTGCCTCATCGGCTTTGCGTTTGCCCTGTGTGTCAGCACGAACATTAAAACCAAGCAGTACTGCTTCACTAGATTCTGCCAAAATTACGTCAGATTCGGTGATTGCACCCACACCTGAACTAATGATACGCACTTTTACTTCATCAGTAGACAAATCCGCTAAAGCGCTAATTAAAGCCTCCAATGAACCACGCACATCAGTTTTTAGAATTAGATTTAATGTGGCAGCTTCTTTACCCATGTTTTCAAACATGTTTTCAAGACGCATTTTGTTTTGACGCTCAAGTAATTTTTCGCGTTCACGAGTTACACGAAAATCAGCGACTTCGCGAGCTTTTTTCTCATCAGAGACCACCAAAAATTCACTACCTGCCATTGGTGCATCTGGCAATCCCAAAATCTCAACAGGAATTGATGGTCCAGCTGATTTAATGCGCTGACCATTTTCGTCCATCATGGCGCGCACTTTACCATAAAACTCACCAGCAAGCACTAAATCCCCTTGGTTTAAAGTACCTTTTTTCACCAAAAGGCTTGCCACTGCGCCACGTCCTTTTTCCATACGTGATTCAATAACCACGCCTTGAGCAGCACCGTCAACTGGAGCGGTAAGTTCCATAATTTCAGCTTGAATGCTAATGGTCTCTAAAAGTTCATCAATACCAGCGCCAGTTTTGGCAGATACCTTAACCAATGACGTATCCCCACCCCACACATCAGTGATGATTTCTTTAACTGATAATTCATTTAATACTCGTTCTGGGTCAGCAGTGTCTTTATCCATCTTATTCATTGCAACAATGATCGGTGTGCCTGCTGCACGAGCATGGTCAATCGCCTCTTCGGTTTGCGGCATTACGCCATCATCAGCTGCCACTACCAAAACCACAATATCAGTTGCTTGAGCCCCGCGAGAACGCATCGCAGTAAAAGCAGCGTGTCCGGGTGTGTCTAGGAATGTAATGACGCCACGATCGGTTTTAACATGATATGCGCCAATATGCTGAGTAATACCGCCCGCCTCACCGCTGGCAACTCTGGTTTCGCGAATTTTATCAAGCAAAGAAGTTTTACCATGGTCAACGTGACCCATAATGGTAACCACAGGCGGACGTGTCTGCACATTGCCTGATTTTTCATTTACCGCTTCTTGCAAATCATCTTCAAGTTTTGTATCTGATACTAAAATCAAATTATGTCCAAATTCTTCCACCACCAGTGCCGCAGTAGTTTGGTCAATTGTATCAGACTCGCGCACCATCTCACCCATTTTCATCAAAGCTTTAATGACTTCACGCACTTTTACTGCCATTTTTTGAGCAAGGTCAGAAACCGTGATAAACTCACCAACTTCGACATTGTAGACAATTTTTTCAACTGGCATCTCAAATTTGTGTTTACCCGACTGGGATGATTTTAGACCACGAGTTTTGGTTTTAATTTCACGTTCTTCTTGCTGACCTTTGCGTTTAGTAGTTTTAGCACGAGCTGCTGTGTTGTTTGCACCACGTTTAATTTCGCGACGTTCTTTTTCAAATGACTCTTCCAAAGCCGCCCCAACCAAACCTTTGGCAAGCGGTTCATCTTTATCATGTTGTTTACCACGAACAACCGCAGATGTTGCCGATTCGTCTTTTTCATCGTATTTGCCAGCCATAGCTTTCATTTGCTCGAGTGTACGTTTCTGAGCCTCTTCAGCGGCACGGCGACGATTTTCAGCTTCTAAACGACGCAGTTTTTCTTCTTCAGCTTCACGCTGTTTTCTCAGTTCTTTATCTTCTACCGTACTAGGTTTAACAGGTTTAGGTGTTAATTTTTTCTTATCTACAGGTTTGGATTTTTTTACTACGGTTGCCAAAACGCTGTTTTGTTCTTCATTTTGTTGAACATCAACCGTTTCTTTTTTGGTTTTTTTAACCACAACAGATGCTGTAGAAACTGAATTTTTTTCATTTGAACTGCTGTTAGCACGCATCGCAGCTAGTGTTGCTTCTTGACGCTTTTTAGCTTCATCTTTAGCTTTTTCAGTAGCAAGACGGGTTTTTTCAGCTTCATCTTTAGCTTTTTGAGCCTTTTCAGCTTCAGCTTTTGCCTTAGCTTTTGCTTGTTCCTGAGCGGCTTTAGCTTTTTCAGCAACTTCTTCAGCAATTTTAATTGTAGGTTTTTCAAAAACTTTTTTCTTTTTATTAATCACACTGATATTTTTAGTTTTACCACTGGTATCGGTGATTTTTGCTGTTGTCGCTGTTTTAGATTTTAAACTAATGCGTGATTTTTGGGATTGTCCATGACTTTGTTGCAAAAAAATGACCAATTTTTCTTGCTCACTTTCACTTACTACGTCATCCTCGCTTCGAGCGGACAACCCTGCATCTGTAAGTTGTTTTAGTAAAATTTGGGGGGTTTTATTGGATAGTTTTGCCAATTCTTTTACGGTTTTATCTACCATTGGATTACCTAATTTTGTTGTAATTTGACAGGCTTTTGCCAATCTAAAATTTTTTACTGCCAAATCACAACATAATCATCTACGATTTGGCAACTAATAATGCGCTCATGGCGCTAAAACACAGCATTCATGGCTATTCAAACCATGATTTACGAGCGTTCATGATAAGTTTAGCGGCAAGTTCTGCCCCAAGCCCATCAATGTCTTCAATGTCAAAAACAGCTTGTTCAGCCAAGTCATCTAAAGTAATGACATTACGTTCAGCTAATTTATAAGCAATAGCAGGGGTCATATCATCTAAGGCTAAAAGCTCAGCGCTTGGCTCCTTGATATTTTGCTGTTTTATTAATTCATCTGCCAAAACAACTTCTTTGGCACGCTCTTGAATTATACTGATGGCTTCATCGTCAAGCCCTTCAATCTCATAGAAAGTCTCTGATGGCACATAAGCCACTTCTTCAATACTAGTAAACCCAACTTCTGCCAATGCTTGCGCAAGGTCTTTATCGACTTCTAAACGTTCGTAGAATAAATCAATCACAGCATTGGTTTCAGATGCTTGACGTTCTTGATATTCAGATTCCAACATCATGTTTAGCTTATAGCCTGTTAATTCAGATGCCAAGCGTACATTTTGTCCTTGAGCGCCAATAGCACGGGCTAGTTGATCATTGGTGGCAAAGATGATATCGGCGGTTTTGGTATCTTCATCAAGAACTAAACTAGATACATCGGCAGGCTCTAACGCACTAATGATGTATTGAACAGGGTCTTCACTCCACACCACCACATCAATACGTTCGCCATCCAATTCTTGTTGCACCGCCTGAATACGCGTGCCACGCATACCAATACACGCACCCACAGGGTCAATGCGGTGGTCGCCTGATTTAACCGATATTTTGGCGCGCAGTCCAGGAAGGCGCGCCACATCGCGAATCTCAATAATACCTTCACTAATTTCAGGGACTTCTTTGGTCATCAAAGCAACCAACATATCTTTGCTGGTTCGTGTCAAAAGCAGCTGTGAGCCGCGACCATCACGGTTCACTTGATAAAGTAGTGAAGTTACACGGCTTTTTGGGCGTAAAACTTCTCGTGGCAAGGTCTGGTCTTTGGCAAGGTAACCTTCAGCACCATCACCTAAATCAATCACATAACCATCACGATTTTGTTTTTTTACTTCACCCAAAATCAATTCACCAACGCGTGCTTCAAAGGCATCAGCAATCAATGAACGTTCAGCCTCGCGGATTTTTTGGATGATAACTTGCTTGGCTTGAGTTGCCGCAATACGTCCAAATTCAATGGAAGGAATTTGTTCTTCTTTAATATCCCCAATCTTCCACTCGTTAGGGTCTAAATCACTGATGGCTAACTGGCAAGCGGGCATTTCATGGTCTTCATCAGCAACCACAGTCCAAAAACGGTAAGTATCATAATCGCCTGTTTTACGGTCAATACTAACGCGTAGCGCCACTTCAGGAATATCAGTAAACACTTTTTTCTTGGTAGAAAATACCAGCGCCTGTTCAATGGCAGTAAATACATCTTCAGGATTGAGTCCTTTTTCGTTGCTGACAGTTTCAACAACAGTCAAAATTTCACGGCTCATTTTGGTATCCTTTGGCTAAAAATAAATTAGTCTTGGTAAATTAGATTGGCTTTATCAACATTTTCAAAAGCAATATCAAATTCTTGTTTGTCTTCAGTTACAACTTTCATGGTTTCATCACCCACTTCAAGCAAACGCCCAACAACTTTTCGGCGTTTGGTTTGTGCTGTGCCAATGGCATGAATTAGACGCAGGTTAATCATGTGACCGACAAACTGCCCAACTTGAGATGGACTAAATAACGGGCGGTGAAACCCCGGTGATGATACTTCTAAAACATACTCTCCAGCGATGGGGTCGTGCACATCTAACACCCCTGACACTTGATGATTAACCGCTGAACAATCATCAATGGTAATATGTTCGCCACGAATACGAGCATCTTGTGCCACTTCAATATAAATACGCAAAAGCGATTTTCGTCCTTGCGGCATAAATTCAATCCCCCAAAGCTCTACGCCACATGCTGATACTGCTGGCGCAATCATTTGGGTAAGTTCAAGCACTTTGCTAGAAGGTTTCATGATTTTTTATAAATCCAATAAAATAAAAATAAAAGGTTTTATAGTTTTTTTGATTGAAATTTTCAAAAAATGAATACATTTTACGAAAAACAAATGCAAAAAAACCCACAAACACATTGGTGGGCTTAAAAGATTTATCAGCCTATCTTTATTTTGATATAAAATAAAGACCCAAAATAATATCAAATTATTTTTAGGATTTTAAAATGGTAGCGGGGGCTGGATTTGAACCAACGACCTTCGGGTTATGAGCCCGACGAGCTACCAGACTGCTCCA
>CAKAQU010000091.1 GCA_916720335.1 uncultured Moraxella sp.
ATAGCATTTTCTATAAAACTCAATCCATTTTCTACAGCATCATCAATTCGCAATTGTCCTTGGGGAACGATGTACACTGGCAAATTCACCTTATCAAATAAGTTCTGAAATTCAGTCAATTTCCCTTGATTATTGGATGCTAAAACCCATTTTTGCATAATTTATTCCGCACTCATTAGTAATTTTACTTTTGATAGCCATTTGGATTGTTACTTTGCCAGCGCCAGGTGTCAGCACACATTTGCTCAATATCAAATTGTGCTTGCCAACCAAAGAGTGTTTTAGCCTTTTCACTGCTGGCGTAATAAGCGGGCACATCGCCACTTCTGCGAGGTGCAAACACATAAGGAATCTTCTGTCCTGTGGTTTTAACAAAGGCATTTACAAGCTCAAGTACTGAGGTGCCTTTACCTGTTCCCAAATTAACCGCCAAAAATCTGGTTGGTTTTTTATTATTTACCAGATATTGAAGCGCAGCCACATGACCTTTTGCCAAATCAACAACATGAATATAATCGCGTACGCCTGTACCATCTATGGTATCGTAATCATTACCAAAGATGGATAATTTTTCCAATCTCCCAACCGCAACCTGACTAATGTAAGGCATTAAATTATTAGGAATGTCACTTGGGTCTTCACCGATTGTACCGGTATGATAGGCACCAATAGGGTTAAAATATCGTAAGGAGATGGCATTAAAATCCAGCTTAGATTTTGCCAAATCTTCCATAATGTATTCCACCATCAGTTTACTTTGCCCATAAGGATTGGTTGCAGAGCGCGTCATATCTTCTATAAAGGGTAATGTTTCTTGATGCCCATACACAGTTGCTGATGATGAAAAAATAAAGTTTTTTACACCTTTTTCATTCATGACTTCTAGTAAATTCAGGGTACCAGCGACATTATTTTGATAATATTTAACTGGCTTGACCACCGACTCACCAACGGCTTTTAGCCCTGCAAAGTGAATCACCGCAAAAAATTCATATTTATTAAATGTTTTTTTTAGCTCTGCTTTATCTAGCACATCACCGAAAATAAAATCAATGGGCTTTTGAACAATTTCTTCAACTCTTTGGAGGGAAACTAAGCTAGAATTGGACAAATTATCGTAAACCACAGGAGAAAAACCCGCACAAATCAACTCAATCAATGTGTGTGAACCAATGTAACCCGCCCCACCTGTTACCAGAATTTTTTTCATATTTACCAACCTTACATGTGATTAAATTTAATTTTTTGTTGACCAATCCCAAAATAATCGCCCTGATAATCACGGATATCTTCTTGAGATAAAATATTTTTAGCGTCAAAAATTGGCAATCTGATTTGATTTAACTGATGAATATCTGGCCTTAATACAAGAGACCAATTAATAATAAATAGCGCATCTACTTCCTTTAGTTTTTGGTATGGATGATCAATGATGGTAAATAAATCATTATCTCCATACATATCCTCCAATTCACTGGTGGTATTATTGCTATAAACATAAGTATTAATATTATAGGACCATAGCAATTTCAACAAAGGATGTATGACAGAATTCGCAGTAATTCCTGCCTCATTTCTATAACCTGCCCCCCAAATCACCACCGTTTTATCATCAATAAAACCATGAAAATATTGCCAAAATTTACGAAAAATTAGTTCCTTTTGATCTTCATTAATATTAATAATGGATTCAATAAGCGCCGTCTCTACTTTATTTTCTTTAAATTTTTCTTTTAAATTTACAAGCTCTTTTGGCAGTGAACGCCCTCCAAAGCCCCATCCTGCTGACAAATAAGCCTTACCAATACGTTTATCTTTGCGAAGAATATTTTCAATTTCTTTAATGCTAATTTGCTCGCTATCAGCAAGACGCGCCAACTCATTAATAAAAGAAAGTCTCGCCCCAAGCATACCTATAATACTACTTCTAGCAAATTCAGCAGTTTTAATATCGGTTAAATGGGTTTTATAAGCATGATTTATAAAAAACATCAATATCTGGCAATATAAATGACTATTTTTAGTTTTTTCACCAATCAGGACTAAGTCAGGACTAAATAATGAATTAAAATTTGCCCCATCCTTCATAAATATAAATGGTAAATAATATACCCAAGATGAATGAATGTTTTTAGCAATTTTATCTATGTTGCCAATATCATCCATTCCACTAAAAATAATCTGACTGTGAGGGTTTTGACAATATTGACAAAGTTTTTCCAAATCATCTGGACTTAACTCATCAGTAAACACCCAAAAAATAGTATCTTGATTTAAATAATCTTCAGTAAAAAAACTATTTTTATCATACCATAAATTTATTTTTTGTTGAGATACATATAAATGCCACAATACATCCATTTGTCTATCAAATTGATAATGACGTAATGTGTTATTTATATTTTTTTGACTAGCAATCAGTGTAATTGGCATATCCAAACTAGCTAATAAGATTGCTGAATTAATTGCTTCATGGTTTGCACCAATAATATAGGTATTTTTTTTATATAAATTCATCAAAATCCCCCTAACTCGTTAATAAATCGTGATTTTGATGGGTCTTAATTAATGTTAATAATTGATTGGTTGAAGCATCATAATCATAAACAGCATCTTTATTTAATAAATCCGCATACACATTATTTGCCATCACCTTACCAATTTCAACACCCCATTGGTCAAATGGATTAATTTGCCAAATCACACTCATTACATAAACTTTATGCTCATACAAAGCAATCAATGAACCCAAAGTTTTAGGTGTTAAACTCTTTAACAAGAGAGTAGTTGATGGCTGGTTACCTCGATAATGCTTAAAAACTTCCTGTTTATCAGTAGTTTGATTTTTTAAAGCATAATTGCCAAATGCCAAAACTTGACTTTGCGCCAAACAATTTGCCAATGCTAATTTATGTTGGTTGATTAAAAAAGGATTGGGCTGCTGCTTATCATGATAACGATTAATTGGCGCAATAAAATCACAAGAAACCTCGCGCGTGCCTTGATGCAATAGCTGATAAAAAGCATGCTGCGCATTTGAACCAATATCTCCCCACAAAATTGGACATGTTTCATAGTCCACCGCTTGCCCTTGGCGATTTACAGATTTACCATTTGACTCCATTTCAAGTTGGGTTAAATAATTGGGGAAATAAGATAATCTACCATCATAAGGCAATACGGTATGGGCGTTAATATTTAAAAATGTACTATTCCAAACTCCGATAAGCCCAAGCAATACAGGTAAATTTTGCTGAAAATCGGTCTTGGCAAAATGCTTATCCATTTCATGCGCCCCAAGAAGCAACTGATGAAACTGCGGCATGCCAATTTTAATCGCGATGGCAAGCCCAATTGCTGACCACATACTAAAGCGACCACCTACCCAGTCCCAAAGTAGAAGCTGGTTTTCAGGATGGATTCCCCAATCGCTCATTTTATCAGGTTTAGTAGAAATACCAATAAAATGGCGACGCAAAATACTTTGCGTATTGTGATGAGCAGATTTTAACCATTCTAGAGCGGTTTTGGCGTTCGATAATGTATCAATTGTGCCAAACGATTTGGAGGAAATAATAAATAAGGTACTTTCAGGATTTAACACACTTAAAAGCTGATGAATCTGGGTACCATCCATATTGGACACAAAATGAACACAAATATTGGTTTTTGACCACTCATCAAGCGCAAATGTTGCCATCAAAGGCCCTAAATCTGAACCTCCAACGCCAATATTTACCACATCAGTAATTGCTTTGCCACTAAAACCTCGCCAAATACCAACCCGAATACGCTCGCTGATTGTAGCAACTTTATCCAAACTTTCTTGAATGGCACAATTAACATTAAAACCATCCACAAAAAGCGTTTTATCCCTAGGCAGACGTAAAGCTGTATGTAGTGCTGGACGATTTTCAGTATCGTTTATTTTTTCACCAGATAATAGAGCGTGTATTTTTTGATTAAGCTGTTTTTGTTGAGCAAGCTTCAAAAGATTGTTTAAAATTTCATCATCAATCAACTGCTTACTAAAATCCATGACCATATCACATGCCGATACAGTATAACGTTCAGCGCGAATCTTATCAGTGAATAACTGTTCTAATTTTGGTTTTGATAAAGCAAGTTCTTCCAAACGCTCCCAAGCAGCCATTGCATCACCTATAAGCTTATCTGTTGGTTGGCAAAATACATAAAAGCTTTCATGTAACTTTGCATATCACCTGCATCAAAACTATTACCAGTCATGGTAACCACATCTACGCCTTGACTGCCAATCAAAGCATCAATAGCATCAGTCAGCTGAATTTCACTGCCCACACTTGGAGCTGTTTTCTCCAAATAATCAAAAATTGCATTATCAAAAACATAACGACCAACAACCGCTAAATTTGATGGGGCTACATTTGGATTCGGCTTTTCTACAAAACCTTTAACTGCAAATGTTTTATTGGTATCTGATTTGACAATATTTTGCTGATTTTCCAATTCAGCAATACCATATTTATCAATATCTTCCACTGCAACGGAGTCCACTAAAATTTGACTACGTTTTGTTTTAGTATATTGCTCCAGCATAAAGGTTAGATTTTTGGTAGTATATTGACCAGCAAACGGGTCAAGTACCACATCAGGAAGTAAAACCGCAAAAGGATTATCGCCAATTACTGCACGCCCTTGCAAGACTGCATGACCTAACCCCAATGGCCTACCCTGCCTAACACTAATAATTTTGACATCTTTAGGCAAAAAATCCAAACTATCTGCTAGTTTATTTTTACCTTTACTGCGAAGCTGGGTATCAAGTTCACTGTTTATATCAAAATAATTTTCAATAGCTTGTTTTTGGGCATGATTAACCAATACAATATTTTTAATACCAGCAGCAATCGCCTCTTCAATAACATACTGAATCGCAGGCTTATTACCCAATGGTAAAAGCTCCTTTGGAACAGCTTTTGATAAAGGCAACATGCGAGTACCAAAACCTGCAGTAGGAATGATGGCGTGGGTAGGAAATTTCATTATATGCACTCCAAATTAATCATAATAACTATTTAAAAAAACAAGCAATTTATTATTATAGTCAGCTAATTGATTGGGATTTTCGGTGTTAAAATCATTAGCACAGAATGAATGTGGGCAAATCTTTTTTTCTTTTAATTCCAAAAGTTGTCTATAGTAGCTAACTGCACTTGGAGAACGAATATTAAAATAATAACAGACATCAATTCTTTCAGTGGATTTGGCCTCGCAATACATTAACCATGGGACCAAGAAGGTTGCCATATTGATGTCATTATTGCTACGAAATTTATTGGATAAATAACTTTCAATTTCTTTCTTATACAATTGCCATGCTTTCTCATAAGCTGATTTTTTAAGTGGGTAATAAGTGTGAATTAATGTGTTGTTTATACTGATTTGATAGTGATTTTTTAGTAAGTTAATTGAATTAAAACAAGCATGTAATGTTGCTGTGTTTATTTTCTTATTTTTCATATCTTGCAAATTTTTTGCCGAGATAAATAATGAGGCTAAATTATTGGCACTAAAAAAATGTTTTTTCTCTAGAGATTTTGCAACAAATACATCATCATTAAAATAGATAAAATTTTCTGATAAGTTTGGTATTTTATATAAAAATGATTCTATTACATGGGAATTAAAAGTTGGTAAATATTTTTTATCAATTATGTCTGAGTGATTTATTAAAAATATGTCAGAGAACTCATGCAGCCAAAGAGGTATCTGCTCATCAGTAACAATATAGATATTTCTGACCCATGGCAAGAACTTTTTAACTGATTTAATAGAATAATATAATTCATTATGGTTACTAAATCGAGCTATGTCAGTTGCAAATGCTCCAATATTATTCTGTTTATCTTGATTTTTATAATATTTATACTTTTCCTGCCATTGATTATCTGTATTATCTACCCACGTGTATACCACATCAACTGCCATATCATCGCCTACAGTAACATAATCAGATTCTATATATGATGATAAGGCTAGTTCATAAACTTCATCTATTTTCAATTCAGTATAAGATTGTGGATAATACTTATTCAAATAATCTCGAGAAAAGATGATAGGATTTTTAATAAATTTTTTAGTTTTTTGCTTATATTTTTTTAAATTAATTTTCATTATTATCTTCCAATTAAAAAACAAACCTAATGTCTTAAAAGTATGCGTATGATTATCTTTATGATTCATTTAATCTTAAATCATTGCACATTAATATTATTCAATTAATTTTTTAATTATAAAAAAACATCTATCACCTATCACACGCTTTCCCCATTATAAAATATAATAACAAAAAAATCTACAACGTAGAATAGCTATTTTTCATCTACTATGTAGATTGGGCGCAAAATAACTATGATATTATTTGAAATTATGATAAAATTACCAATTTCATCCTATCAGTATTTCAGTATTTAATACAAGGTTATATCATGACTATCTCTAATGAAGTTTTGGCGTTAATTTCACAAGTTGCACAAAAACAAGTGTCAGCAAATGAAGAATTGTTGTCTACA
>CAKAQU010000092.1 GCA_916720335.1 uncultured Moraxella sp.
AGATTCCTGATAAATTGCCCAAAAAAGCCATAGAAGGCGAAACTGGAGTGCGCTTTAACACCGCAGATAAAGAAAAGCTGGTAACAGGAGCGTTTACTGCCAAACTTGGCAACCATCTGGTGGCAAATGTTCAAGGTCTTTATCGCGACACAGATGATTATAAAACTGCCAGTTATACTTATCAGGGTCAAGAACATAAAAAACTTGCTAACAGTTTTGCTGATAGTAAAAGTGGCAGTTTTGGCATATCATGGGTTGGCGATAAAGGTTATTTAGGAGCATCCTACGGTCAACGTCGTGATAAATATGGATTACCTGCGCACTCGCATTTATACGACAATTATTATTTGCATGTGATATTAAATGAAGCATTTTGGCGCAAACCTTATTTAAAACATTATCCGTTTTTAATGGATGAAACCGATATTGATTATAATAACCCCGGTTTAGATTGTATTAAAAAAAGTTGGCACAGTCATGGTCACACTTGTGGGCACAATCACAGTCATGACAGTGCAAGTGATTCTCATAATCATAGCCACCACGACAATCCACACATTGCTTTAAATACCAAAAGTTTTGATGTTCGTGGAGCATTGCAAAATCCTGTGAAATTTTTACAAACCATTCAGTTTCACGCAGGTGAAACCCATTATCGACATGATGAAAAAACGGGTTCCGAAGTGGATAATGCCTTTAAAAACAAAGGTCATCAAGCTCGCCTTGAGTTTATTCAGACACCCATTGGTAGATTGACCGGTGGTTTTGGCTTTAGTTATTTATCACAAAAAAGTCATGCGTTAGATGGGCATGTTTTAGAATACAAGCGTCAGCATTTGCTTCATGACCACAAAGCGGATAAAAAAAGTTTTTTTGTGGTTGAGCGTTTGACTTGGGATAAATTAAATTTAGATTTTGGAACACGCATAGAAAAACAAAAAATTGCTATGGATTATAATCTGGATGTAGAAGATTATGAAAAACCACCAAGCGATGTTACCAAACCTCACAAATCCACTGCGCATTCATACGTTGTATCGCTTAATTGGATGCCTGATGATAAAAATAAATTTACCCTAACCACATCGCACCAAGAGCGGTTGCCAACAGCTCAAGAGCTTTATGCTCATGGAAAACATTTGGCGACAAATGCATTTGATGTTGGCAATAAAAACCTAACCAAAGAGCGCTCTAATAATATTGAATTGGGGTGGGCATTTACTAGCGATAGATGGGATACATCCATTAGCGGTTATTATAACCATTTTTCCAATTACATTTATTCAGCAACTTTAAATAATAAATTATGTGTAAATCGACGCTGTACCCGTTCTTTGAGCAGTGAATTTCCTTTGCAATTAAATCGTTATAACCAATCCAAAGCTCGTATTTATGGCGTTGAAGGGCAGATTGGTTATCAGCTGACCCCAGATTATCATGTATCCGTATTTGGCGATTATGTACGTGGCAAATTAAAGGATTTACCATCACTGCCTACAGGTTATAAATACGCTTACGATGACGAAGGTAATTTTGCGGGGCTTGTTCCTTTAAGCCTTTCTAAACAACCTGATGGCAATGCGCCACGCATACCAGCTGCTCGTTTGGGCATGCGTGTTCAGGCACGTTTATCAGACCATCTAAAAGGACAATTGCAATTTTACCGTGTATTTAGTCAAAATAAAGTGGCAATACTTGAAAATCCAACCGCAGGGCATAATATGCTCAATGCAGGTTTGAGTTACGATGGCGTTTGGGGCGGTCAAAACTATACAGTGTTTATCAATGCTGATAATATCTTAAATGCCAAAGCTTATAATCATGCGTCATTTTTGCCATATATTCCCCAAAGTGGTCGCAGTGTTAATATGGGGGTGAATTTTAAGTTTTAGAGTTTTGGATTTAAAAGTTTTAAATTTTAAAATTGATTCTTATGCTAAATCAATGGGTTTGGCATAAGAGCATCAAACTATCTATGTTATAATATAGCATCTTAATTTGATAACTGGATGTGCGTTATGTTGATAAAAACCATCTATAAAATTATGGTAGGTGCTATATTAACCAGTGGGCTGTTTGGACTTTCAGCGTGTCAAAAAATGGACGCGAAGGAAGTTGCAACCAGACCCAACAAAAATGAAATTTTGCCGCATAAAACCTTACAAACCCTACAAGCATTAAAACAATTAAACCCCAAATTACCCCAAAAAACCATTGACCCAAATAAGCCAACCGTGATTAAATTTTGGGCTAGCTGGTGTCCTTTGTGTTTATCAACACTTCAAGAAGCTAATGACTGGACCAAAGCTTATCCACAAATAAATTTTGTGAGTGTAGCCAGTCCAAATCAGCTAAATGAAAAATCATTAGAAGATTTTCATCAGTGGTATCAAGCAGTAAGCGCAGATTATCCTGATTTGCCAGTATTGGTTGACCCTAAGGGACAACTTATTAAACAATTTGCAATACAAGTATATCCAAGTTTTGCCATTTTGGATAAAAAAGGTAATTTGGTAACGTTAGTACGAGGCAATCTTAGCCAAGAGCAAATGACGGCGCTAGCAGCTGAAGCAAGTAGTGATTTTGTTAAACTTAAAGCATTAAACTCATCAACCACTCAAACAATCCATCAACCAGAGGATAAAAAGATGCCAATTTATTATCAAAACGATGGCAAAACTCCCATCAATACTCGCACCATTTATCTAGCAGGAGGCTGTTTTTGGGGTCTTGAAGCGTATATGGAACGTGTAGAAGGGGTGGTTGATGCGGTATCTGGCTATGCAAATGGCAATACTCAAAATCCAAGTTATCAGGAGGTAATTCAAGGTTCAGGGCATGCTGAAACGGTTAAAGTAACCTACGATGCTGATAAAACCAATTTGGCAACCATTTTAGCGTATTATCTAAAAGTGATTGACCCAACCAGTCTAAATCAACAAGGTAACGACAAAGGCAAACAATATCGCACTGGCATTTATTATACTCAGGCTTCTGAAAAAGCTATTATTGATAAAGCACTCAAAGAGTTGCAAAGTAAGTATAAAAAACAAATCGTTGTGGAAAATTTACCACTGGATAATTTTTATCAAGCAGAAGACTACCATCAAGACTATCTCACCAAAAACCCCAACGGCTATTGTCATATTGATGTAAGTTTGGCATACGATAAAATTCCCGTCATTCATGAAGAGAAGTCAACAAAAACCAAACTCGCGCCAGCAAATACTCTAGATGAAGCATTAGACCCAAAACGTTATCAAAATTATGATAAACATCTATCCCATTTGAGTAAAAGTCAATACGCCATCACTCAAAATGGCGATACTGAACGAGCTTTTAGCCATCAATATGACGATTTATTCGATAAAGGAATTTATGTGGATATCGTTAGTGGTGAGCCTCTGTTTCTTTCTGTGCATAAATTTAATTCAGGATGTGGTTGGCCAAGCTTTACCCAGCCTGTTAATCCCGAAGTCATTACAAAACATCAAGATACCAGTTTTCATATGATTCGCACCGAAGTACGTTCACGAGTTGCAAATTCGCACTTAGGACATGTTTTTGATGATGGTCCAAAAGATAAAGGTGGATTAAGATATTGCATTAATGGTGCTGCGTTAAAATTCATTCCCATAGAAGACATGCAAAAAGAAGGTTATGGAGTATTTATAGAATTATTAAACTAATTGACTTACTAAATAAGATTGCTGATGTTGTTTTAATTTGGTATTTGTAAATAAAATTTTATTAATATGTTAAAACTATCGTTTTAATTATCTTTTTTTATAATGAATGACTATCAGCAATCTTATATTTATAAAATAATCTAAAATTTTTAAAATAAAATAAAAAATAGATTAACTAAAAAAATAATAGATATAAATATAGATTTATTAACTAAATTAAATTTAATATAAAAAAATAATAAGTTAATTAATAATTAAAAAAATTATGATAATTATTTTATTAGAATGATATTTATTATAATATTTATTTATAAATTATTTTTTTGATATTAAAAATTAACTAATTTTACTATATTTTTTAATTAAATAAGTTGCTTGGTTTAAATTTGTTTAAATTTATATTTACATTCATTTAACAAAAAATAATTTAAATGTAACATTATAAAATTGAATAAAAAATAACCTAATCATCTTCAGATGGAAATGATAGAAAATATATTTATTTTGTAATATAATAATGATAAATAAGAATAAGGTATCTATAAAAAAAAGATGCTATGACGGGTGCATATGATTTATTTGTATGCCAATTTGATTGGGAGTTTATAATGAAAAAATATCACTTATTTGGTTTGTCTGCGTTAACAGTCGCTATGTTATTAACTGGTTGCAGCTCTGGTGGCAAATTAGCTGAAGCGATTGTTCCTAATAAACCAACGGTTAAAGGTCATTATACAGCTTTAAAAGTTGATTCTGACCATGAATCTGATGGTGGATTATTACCAGATAACCAATCCAAAATAACCATTACAGATGATAGCAAACAAGAGTCTGAAAAAATAAAAACTTACAGCAAAGGGCAATCTATCGATATCGCCAATAAATATTTGGATAAAGTCACTGCCTTGACTTATGAGATGGTTTATGAAGACCAGGTAAAAGAAGGTGGAAATTTATTAATTTATAAACAAAACAACTCTGTTACATCTATGCTAGAGCCAACTTATCGTAAGTTTCCTGATGGTACAAATATGAGAAATTTAGATAATGCTTGGCGAGGTGTCAGTGTGCAAGGTAACAGAACATCTGAATCAAATATTACCGCCAATATCAACAAAAAAGCTAAAATTACCTATGAAGGTCAAGCATTTACAGGTTCTGACAATCAATCTGGAAAGCTGCGTTATACCATTGATTTTGAAAATAAAACAGGAAGTGGTTCTATTACCAACTTAAAAGGCGAGAAGCTACAAGATGGAATACACCTTGAAAAAAGCAGTTTGCAAAAAGACCATTTAGGTCATCACGGCATTCAAGGAAAAACTAGGGTAGGTGCAGAAGTCCAAGAAAGAGGCAGTTATAGCCTAGGTATTTTTGGTTCAAATGCTGAAGAAATTGCAGGCATTGCAACAGTTGATACAATAACCGTTGGTTTTGCTGGTAAAGAGACCAGTAGAACACAATAATTAAAATCAATGCAAAAAAAGGTTACTGCTAACGTGGTAACCTTTTCATTGCGCATAACCAATGCAGAATCGTATGAGCTGTTTTGTTTATCCCACGCAAAGATTGTTATTTATGATGGCATGTTTATGCTGCGTTAATGCGTCTTGGGCTTATTTAAATGATAAGGATTTGCATTCTAATTTAACCAAAGAGCAATTGCAAGAAAAAATTAGACAGCATCAAGAACAACAAGTGATTTTGGAAAACTCAGATACACCAAATCAAAATTTCGTTAGTTTATCCAATAATGAATTATTGATGTATCAGTTAAATACTGCTTTAAATAATCAAAATATTGAAGAGATTAGACGGTTATTGCCAATATATGAAAAAACTACCAATCCAGATAAAATATTGATTTATTTTGCCAAAGCTTTTTTGGCACGGCAAGACCATCATTTTAAATTAGCCGTGAATTATTATCAAATAATTTTGCAAGAAAATCCAGAATTAATACCAGTAAGAGTTTATATGCTTCTGCCTTTAATTCAGGACAAACGTTATCATGATGCCAAAAAACAAATTACATATATAAAAAATAATAAAAACGTTCCAAATGATATATTGGAATTAATACAAGATTATGAGCAGACCATAAATAAAAGACAAAATATAAAAGCTAATTTTTCCATGCGATATTTGGCAGATAATAATATCAATAATGCCCCTAAAAATAATCGTTGGGGCAATTGGCAGCTACCTACAGCGGACAAAGCTCAGGGTATTGGTGTGGATGTATATGCGCTAAAAAATCATTCTTTAAGTGGGCATCTAGCGAGCAAAACCAGCTTTAGTGTCTATAGTAAAACCTATCATAACAATCGAAAATATAATGACCTAACCCTGCGTGCGAGCAGTGGTTTGGCAGTGCGCGATGCAACAAAAGAAATTGCGCTGATGCCATTTTTTGAAAAGCGAATCTATGGTAATCACAATTATTGGAAAAGTATGGGGGTAAGACTGCAAGGGTCAGCGCCTTTTTCTGAAAAAATGGATGGGTTTTTTGCATTACAATATGCCAAAAAACAGCACAATCAGCGAAAATTTTTAGATGGCAATATTTGGAGTGCTTCCATGACGGGTGTGTATAATATTAACGCATCTTGTTATGCAAACATTGGCAGTGATTATGTGGATGAAAACACCCAAGATTTAAGCGAAAGTTACCAAAAATGGTCGTTAAGAACTGGTTTTGGCTGCCAAAATCAAACCATTGGTACAGAGATGGGTTTAAATTTTACTAAAAAACTCTACGATTCTGATGATTTATTTGGCATTCGCCGTAAAGATAAAGATTATGAGGTTTGGCTGTCCGTTTATAGTCCAAAAATTCATTGGCAAGGTTTCACTCCTAAAG
>CAKAQU010000093.1 GCA_916720335.1 uncultured Moraxella sp.
CTTTGCAATACTCTACCGTAGAATTTATTGAAAAAGCGTCAGGCATTAAATCGCGTTATGTCTTTGATAAAAAAAGTATTTTAAATCCTGATATCATGGCACCTAAAATTCCTAGTAGAAAATTGGGCGAAGAATTATCAGTAATGGCTGAAATGGGTGCAAAAGCACTGCAAAATGCGTTAGATAGAGCAGGGCTAAAAGCAGATGATTTGGATGGAATTATTTGCGCCTGCTCAAATTTTCAGCGGGCTTATCCTGCCATCGCTATTGAGATTCAACACGCCGTTGGTATGAGTCATGGTTTTGCTTATGATATGAATGTGGCGTGTAGTGCAGCAACATTCGCCATCTCGCAAGCGGTTGGTAGCATCAAATCAGGACTTGCTAAAAAAATAGCCATTGTAAATGTTGAAGTATTTTCTGCTCATTTAAATTGGAGAAATCGCGACAGCCATTTTATTTTTGGAGATATTGCCGCTGCAACCATCGTAGAGGAACTTGATGCCCCCAAAGGTTATGAAATTCTGGACAGCTATTTGTTCACTGAATTTTCAGCCAATATTAAAAATGAGTTTGGTTATTTAAATCGCAGTGAATTTTTGGCAGATGATATGCAGATGTATAGCGATTTAAATGAGCCTGCAACTGATAAGTTGTTTACCCAAGAAGGACGTAAAGTTTTTCGGGAAGTTTGTCCTAAGGTGTCACAAATCATCACAACACATTTAGCAAAAAATCAACTTGAACCGCAACAGGTCAAACGTTTATGGCTGCATCAAGCTAATGTTAATATGATTGATTTAATTTTACGTACGGTAATGGGGAAAAATGCCGATAAAGCGATTGCACCCATTGCCATCAGTGAGTATGGAAATACCAGTTCTGCCAGTCCAATTGTGGCATTTCATGATTGTCAAGATGGCGTACAAAGTGGCGATATTGGGGTGATTTGTGCGTTTGGCGCAGGTTACTCGGTCGGTTCGGTCATTGTGCGTAAAGTTTAAATCAAAATTAAATTGTTTATGCAAAACCCTTATTGGTTTTTTTAGATAAGGGTTTTTATGTTTTTATTGGTACAGATATTTTGACAAATCGAGCATACTAGTGTTTAGGATGATTTAAGTAAATTTTCAACTTGCATAACCCGTTCTTTTCTATTGCCATAAATTTCTAAATAGTTAAACCCAAAATCCTTTAATGCTAACATAAATTTTTCTTTAATGGTTGCTCGCCCATAAGGCATATCACGCATTCCATCAGCTTGCCAGTCAACACCTTTATCATCTGTTAATAAAATATAATCATAAGGATATTTTTTAATGTGTTCGATGATAAAAATAGGGCAATGGTCAAAATACCAATTAGCATAAACCATTAATTCAAAAAGTCCTGTATCACAAAATAGATAATCATGAGCAAATAGTAATTGTTGATTTTCGTTTAAGATTTGACCTTGTGCGATTGGCAATAAATCGCTATATTGACAAATATAACCATCTGGTTTTGTTTGCAAATAGGTTCGCATATATTCGCTTACAAAAACAGTATTAAAATGATTAGCTAAATCTTGTGATAAAGTGCTTTTTCCTGTGCATTCGGCTCCTAAAATAAGCACTTTTTTAATTGGTGTGGATTTTGGTGTTGGCAAGGTAATTGTCATGATGAACTAATTTTCTCCAGCTATATAAACCCATAAAAGCAATAATAGTAAATAAAATATATTGCAAAGAGGTAAAAATCATACCTTTGTAAAAATACAATGGTACACTAATCATATCGGCGATAATCCAAATAATCCAATGCTCGATTTTACGTTTTGCCATTAGTAACATGGCAACTAAAAACAAACCTGTAGTTAAAATATCAAAATAATCTGTCCAAATAAATTGAGAAAATCCAAGTGTAATATGATTAAAATTAAAATTATTATTAATCCAAGGTTTAAAATAATAAATTGTAGTAACAAAAATAAAACTAATTAAAGCTAATACGCTTAGAAGCATCCATTCTTTTAAAGTGGTTTTTTGAATTTCAATTGTATTTTGTTCAACGGATTTGTTTTTTGACCAGTTAATCCAGCCATAAATTCCCATAATGCTGTAATAACCATTAATCAACATATCGCCAAATAGTTGCCATTGCCATAATAAATAAACATAAAGCCCTGTACTAATCAGCCCAACACCAAAAGCCCAAACACTACCTCGGCGAGCCAAAAGCACGCTAATAAGCCCAAAGCTTGATGCAATTAATTCAAGAAAAATCAAGAATGGTGAATAATCTTGATATTGAGAAAAAATAAAATGAAAAAAACTATCCATAAATAAAAATTAATAATTAAAATCAATAATAAATTAAAAAACCAACAAAGAAATTTATAAATTAATTCATGTATGATGATTTTTAAATTGAGGTATGCAGTTTAAAATAATTGATAAAAATAAAGAAATTGAGTTAATTATTGATTCATATAAAAAAATTAATTCATCTATTATGAAATGGAATAAGAAGCAAATAAACTACCACTCATTACTTTGTTTTTTTATCAAAATAATTTTGTTTATTATAGCAAAATTTTACAAAATATGGCAAAATAAGCAGCTTTTTAATTAATTATAAGTTACTTATGAAAGAATCTTTGCGTTTTCGATTAGACCAGATGGTAGAACGATTTGAAGAAGTTACCGCTTTATTGTCTGAGCCTGAGATAATTAATGATAACAAAAAATTTCGTGCTTTATCTGTTGAGCACAGTGATTTATCAGAGATTGCTCAAACTTGGCAAGATTATTTACAAGCTGAGGAAAACCTAAATACTGCTGAAGAAATGCTTGATGATTCTGACATGAAAGAACTTGCTGAAGAAGAAATTCTGGCAGCAAAAGCTAAAATCAGCCAGTTAGCAGATACTCTTAATATTATGATGCTGCCCAAAGACCCTAATGACAAAGTGCCGGCATTTTTGGAGATTCGAGCAGGTACGGGCGGCGACGAAGCAGCGATTTTTGCAGGTGATTTATTTCGTATGTATGAACGTTTTGCTCAATCGCAAGGCTGGCAAGTAGAAGTATTATCTGCAAATGAAGGTGAGCATGGCGGCTACAAAGAAATCATCAGCCGTGTTTCTGGTATTAATGTTTATGGTCGCTTAAAATTCGAGAGTGGAGCCCATCGCGTCCAGCGCGTTCCTGAAACTGAAAGCCAAGGACGCGTTCATACATCAGCTTGTACAGTTGCGGTTATGCCTGAAATTGAGATTGATGACAGTGTAGAAATCAATCCAAGCGATTTGCGCATTGATACCTATCGAGCTAGTGGTGCGGGCGGTCAGCACGTCAATAAAACAGACAGTGCTGTGCGAATCACCCACATTCCTACAGGAACTGTGGTGGAATGCCAGCAAGAACGCAGTCAACATGCTAACAAAGATAAAGCCATGAAGATGTTGGTTGCCAAAATTGTCCAAGATAAAGTGCAAAAACAAGTGGATGCTAACAGCACTATGAGACGAAATTTGGTGGGCGGCGGTGATCGCAGTGAACGCATTCGTACTTATAATTTTCCACAAGGACGCATGACTGATCATCGCATCAATTTAACATTGTATAAGTTGGATGCAATTATGGAAGGTGATTTGGGTGAGATTTTAGACAGTTTATTGCGTGAACATCAAGCCGATTTGATGGCGAGTGTTTCTGAAGAGTAATTTGATTGATAGCAGCAATAAAAGGGTGGTTTCACCCTTTTATTGTGTTTGGTTTAACCAATAATTTTAAAAAATTGTAATAAAAATAAAACGGTAAACCCAGATAAAAATACAATGCCAGCCAAGGCGTAAATATTCATACCACGACTTAACGTCCCTTCACTTTTTGCCAGTGTGTAATTTAAATAAGCAAAAATTGGTGCGGTGACAAATGCAGTAATCATGGCAAACTTTAACAACGCTGCCATTTGTCCTGAAAAAAATGCAATTAAAATATAGCCGCCAATTACGGTCAGTGTTGTCCATAACATGACATATTTTTCGGTCGCTTGAGTGGTTTTGGTGGTAATAAGTGATAAACTTTCAGCGTTAGCACGCCCATAACCATCAGCGCAGGTAATTACTGTGCCATACATACATAAAAACGCAATAAAGGCAACAAACATTTTAGACCAGCTACCAATGGTTTGTGTGTACATTTGTATTAATTGCCCAACATAGCCGCCACCTTGCATGATGATTTCTTGTCCTGTGCCGTATTGTACAAACACCCCCATTGCCAAGAAAAATAACGCTAAAATTGCTGATGTTAAAAATCCAACATTAAAATCCACCATGCCCTGAAAACGGCTGGTGTGGTCGGTACGGATTTTTTTGGCAGTCCAAACCGATGTAATTGCTGAAAATTCTAAAGGGGCAGGCATCCAGCCCATTAAAGCGATAATAAATCCTAATGCTGCTAAATTCCAAGGCGAAGCGGGAATAAAATTTGGGTCAATAGCAGATGGTTTGCCAGCGGCGATAAAAACAGCAGCGATGGTAGCAGCGGTTAAAGAGATAATAATCCATTTGGTCAAACTGTCCAGCAATTTGTAATGCCCTGCAAATAATAGTAGCCATGATGATGCCATGATGATGGCGGACAGGGCAAGCGTGTTTAATTCAAAAGGTAACATATAGCCCAAAATCACCGCACATAAAATAGATACTGCGCCTGTGCTAATAATGCCTGAGACAATGCATAAAATAAAAAATGCCCATAAATAAGCAGGCGATTTTTTGGCATAACCTGCAACTAAACTTTCGCCAGTGCTGTAGGTGTATTCGGTAGCAAAACGATAAAAAGGATATTTAAAAACGTTGGCAAGGACAATCATAATCGCCAGTTGCCAACCATACAATGCCCCAGCTTGGGTTGAGGCAACTAAATGGGAACCACCAATCGCGGCAGATGCCATTAAAATACCCGGGCCAAAAGATTTTAAGGATAGCTTTTGGCTGGTGCCAATATTAGCTTTGGGGTCAGAGAAATCTTGAGAGATATGGTTATCAGTCATGATAAATGCGCTTAAATTTCAATGAATGATTAAAAAAATAAATGACTAAAATATTTGTAGTAACAGCAAATAAGTCATTAATTTAGATTAAAATAAAAAAATAGCAACTAAAAATAACATAATTTTACAAAAATTACTATAACGGTTTAATTATTAAGGACGGTTTAAAATTAAAAAACAGTTAAACTTTGGCGGTGATTGGGTATTTAGCATTTAAACTCAATGGATTATTTGCTATAATGGAACACTTTTATTAATTATTTAATACAAAATTACGTTAAATGTAAACAATTGTTTAAGGAGTCATCATGACGCAGCAGTCATCTAATCAAGATATTCAAAATGAAAACGACATTATCGCTCAGCGTCACGCCAAGTTACAAACTCTAAAACAACAGGCAAATCAGCAGGGTAAAACTGCATATCCCAATACTTTTAGACGCAGTGATTATTGCCAAGATTTGCAGGATAAATTTGCAGATTTGGATAAACAAACCATTGAAAATACTGAAAAAACATTTGTAAGTGTTGCAGGGCGTGTGATGCTTAATCGTGGTTCGTTTATTGTGATTGCAGATATGACAGGGCGCATTCAGCTGTATGTGGACAGAAAAGGATTATCTGAAGAAACCCTAGCATTGATTAAATCATTGGATTTGGGGGATATTGTGGGCGCTAAAGGTTATATTGGGCGCTCTGGTAAAGGTGATTTATATGTGCATTTGCAAAGTTTTGAACTTTTAACCAAATCACTACGTCCGCTACCTGATAAATTTCATGGGCTTCATGATACTGAAACCCGTTACCGTCAGCGTTATTTGGATTTGATGGTCAATGAAGAAACGCGCCGTGTATTTGAAATTCGTACCAAAGTTGTTGAAGGGGTGCGTAACTTTTTAAAGGGTGAGCGTTTTATGGAAGTAGAAACGCCGATGATGCATGTGATTCCTGGCGGTGCTTCTGCTAAACCTTTTGTTACCCATCATAATGCTTTGGATATGCAGCTTTATTTGCGCATTGCTCCCGAACTTTATCTAAAAAGATTAGTTGTTGGCGGTTTTGAACGTGTGTTTGAGATTAACCGTAATTTTCGTAATGAAGGCGTATCAACGCGTCATAACCCTGAATTTACAATGATTGAGTTTTATCAGGCTTATGCTGACTATCAGGATCTGATGGCACTGACTGAACAAATGTTGGAAAAACTAGCGCTGGATATTTTAGGAACAACCGATGTAGTTTATGGCGAAGAGATGTTTAGTTTTAAAGGTCCTTTTGAAAAAATGACCATGTTTGATGCTATTTTAAAACACAATCCACAGTTTACGCCTGACAATGTTAATGACTCTGAATTTTTGGCAGATTTTGTAAAAAACACACTAAAAGAAGAGGTTAAACCTTCTTTTGGCTTGGGTAAATTACAAACCATCGTTTTTGAAGAAACGGTAGAAACCAAATTGCGCCAGCCAACATTCATTACGGCTTATCCA
>CAKAQU010000094.1 GCA_916720335.1 uncultured Moraxella sp.
GTTTTATCAGCTGTAAAATCAACTGAGCAGCGCAATAAATCGCCAAAAGCCATAAAGCAAAATAAAAATCAGGCACAACTTCTCTAATTTGATAAAATTGCTGACATTGATTAGAGGTGGGATGCTTTGGAATCACAGTAAGTGTGTAATCCCCAGCATCTAATTTGACATAACAATCAAGCATTAACACTTGGTTAAAATAACTGCGTCTAATAAAAATGAATGCTGGGCGTGTTTTTACTGACTGTCCTGAACCGTTGGTAATCTTTAAAATAAAATACCTACTTTGGTTTGCAGTTAATAAATTTCTTTGAATAAAAATACCATAATATGCTGATTTTTTAATACAAAAAGAATAACCGCCTGTTTGTATAGGACACTCAAAAACCAACTGCCCATACAAAGTGCGGTATAAAAAATAGATAAATGGCGCAAAAACCACAACAAATAATAAAACAAGACCGGCAGCAAATAAGAAAATAGTTACCCCTTACCCAGATATAATTTTTATTATATGATTTTATTAAAAACCATCATGAATTTTCAGTGCTGATGTCAGGTGTCAAATTAATACCTGCTTGCGCTGCCAAACCATCAGGACTAAAAACTCCTTCATAAACAAAGGCGGTTGGACCTGTCATCATGACTGAATAGCCTTCTTGCCAACGCACTGCAAGACTGCCGCCGTACAATTGGGCGCGAATATCCACACCCTCATCAAGCCAACCTTCACGGACACCCACAGCAACTGCTGCACATGCGCCAGTGCCACAGGCTTGAGTTTCGCCAACGCCACGTTCATAAACGCGAAGGCGGATATGACGCTGATTAACCACTTGAACAAATCCAACATTGACGTGCTCAGGAAAAGCTGAATGCGACTCTATGGCTTTACCTAATTTATTGACATCTGCCGTTAATACATCATCAACTTTAATCACTGCATGAGGATTGCCCATATTGGCAACATAAAGAGAAACAGGAAAGCCATCCACATCTAAACGGTAAGAATTACCAATTTTAGTAATGGCTTTAGGGGCAAAAGGAATGTCTGCTGGTTCAAACTTTGGTTTACCCATATCCACTTGCACCCAGCCATAACGGTCTGTTGTTAATGTAATAATACCACTGGCTGTTTCAACTTTAAGACGCTGTTTAAAGGAGAGTTTTCGGGCTTGTACAAACGTTGCAAAACAGCGAGCGCCATTGCCACATTGAGAAACTTCATGTCCATCCGCATTAAAAATACGATATTTAAAATCCACATCGGGACGAGTAGGCGGTTCTACAATCAATAACTGGTCAAAACCGACACCCAGATGACGATTAGCAAGCAATTTTACCAAATCGCTTGTTAAATTCATGCGTTGTGTTACCAAATCAATAACCATAAAGTCATTGCCCAGTCCGTGCATTTTTGTAAATTCAATCAGCATTGTTATTCCTTATATTGTTAAATTATGCCTATCTTATCATGTTTGGCATAAATTAACTAGGCTAAATACAATCAGGCTGACCCTTGCTTGGCTTTATGATGGATGATTGTTTAAGTTTTGATAATATGCCATTACTGCTGATGCAATTGCATCATTTAAATAAGCCAGTTTGGGTGTGCGTGCTTTAAATTCATTAAACAGCGTTGTAGTTGCAGTGCTGTGGCTATTAGGTAAACATAAATACTTTTCACTAACGGGAATTGGATAATCATCCTTGGCATCACAAACACTTACAAGTGGTTGCTTGCTGTTTTTGTATAACACATCAACCACGCCTGAAAATAGACAAAGATTTGCCTCTTGTTCCACCAAACTTTGAATCTCTCCACCACTGACGATTTGATTTTCTTTAGCGGTGTTGGTAAATGTCAATCGTAGTGCTAATGGCAAATCATCTAACACCAAAACAATTTTACCAACGATTTTAATATGGGTTTTGGGGCTAATGGTGCCTTCTGTAACACCCAAAATTTGACAAGCTTGCTTTGCGGTAACTTTAGTCAATGTTTTTTGTAATAGTTCAGTCGTTAAAGGATGTTGATTTTTAATCTCATCGCTTAACGCGTCATAATGGGTTAAAAATAGCGTTGGCAAATCAGATTCACAAACAAATTTTTCAACACGGGCAGTGTGTACACGAAAAGGAACTTCTTCATCGCAAAGCAATTCTTGCAAAATTAATTTTTCATTCATAAATCATCTTAAATCATATACATAACCAATACTAATATATCATAAATTAACCAACTGTGTTAAAATTTAGCATGTTTTTTGTTGCTTAAAATGGAGCAGATATGCATTACAATCCTGATAATATTTTTGCCAAAATCCTAGCAGGTAAAATCCCTTGTCATAAGGTTTATGAGGATGATAAAACGTTGGCATTTATGGATGTAATGCCTCAAGCGGTCGGTCATGTACTTGTTATTCCAAAATGCGAGGCGGTAGAACTGAGTGACTTACCACTGGAATTTGCAGCTGCTGTCATAGCAACCGCTCAAAAAGTAATCAAAGCCCAAAGACAGGTTTTGGAAACCAAAGGCGTTATACAAATGCAGCTTAACAACCAAGAAGCAGGACAAAGTGTTTTTCATTATCACATGCATCTGATTCCAACACACATCCATCAGCTTGGCAAACATGAGGATAAACTGGCAGATATGGAACAATTAGCAGAAATGGCGGCAAAATTAAGCCAAGCCATCGTATAATATCAATCTGTCATCAGACAAAGAAAAACCCCTTTATACTGAAACAAAGGGGTTATCCAGATAAATGACGCCATCTTAACACTAAAGATGGTGTATTAGTTATTTTTCAGGATTGCCTGTCAAATGTCCAACTTTTTTAGTTACCGCCCAAGCGATGGGTAAACTAACTAAAAATCCCAAAGCTACAGAAGCCAACACATAAACTCCCGTTCCTTTATCAGTAACAAATGCAATAATCATCAACACTCCAATAAGCACGGTTGATGCAATTGAAAAAATCACACTAAATAATGGTACATTCATGGCAAATCTCCAAATATCAGCTGTGGAATGTTATTCCATTGAAAAAATTTTTTTGAATAAAAATAATAAGTTGAAAAATCAATCAGTTATAAATAAAATTGTAAAATTTAAACACATATTTTAAATTGACAATTTAAATCTACTGTGATTTATTATACCAAAATTTCCTATAATTTGAAACACATCCGCCCAACAAAACCGCAGATTCTCTGGATTAACTGCATTAAACACTCATCAAAAAAACCATGATAAAATACAGTTTATAAGGTTTAACAAATATTTTAGTTAAAGTTTCGTTGGAATTTATGAAATAATACTTATTTGGTTGTGGTAAATAATTTAAAGGCCTATTAATAAATGATTAATTTTCAAAATAATCAAAACAACAATTACAATAAAAGAATCTCCCTTGCGCCAATGATAGATTGGACTGTTCGAGAGTTTCGCGATTTTGCTCGGCTATTTAATCCCTATATTTATCTGTACACTGAAATGATTAGCACCAGTGCTATTTTAAAAGGGGATACCCACCATCTATTACATTACAATAAAAATCAACACCCATTGGTGCTACAGCTTGGTGGCAGCTGCCCCGAAGAAATGGCAAAATGTGCAAAAATTGCTGAAAATTTTGCTTATGATGAAATTAATATCAATGTTGGTTGCCCATCAGACCGTGTTCAGCACAATAAAATTGGAGCGTGTTTGATGGCAGAACCCAGATTGGTTTTTACTATGGCAAAAGCGATGCGGCAAAATACTGATAAACCAATTACCATCAAGCATCGCATTGGGATTGATACTTTTGATAGTTATGAGTTTATGAAAAATTTTGTTGAGACGGTCATGGAGGCTGGTATTCGACACTTTATTGTGCACGCACGCAGCGCATGGCTAAAAGGACTATCACCAAAGGAAAATCGTGAAATTCCACCACTACGTTATGAATATGTTTACCGCTTAAAAAGCGATTTTCCTGAACTTTTTATAGAAATTAACGGTGGTATTGATAATTTGGCTCAAATTACCAAACATTTATCTTATGTAGATGGTGTGATGATTGGACGGGCATTTTACCACCAACCAATGTTGATGGGTGAATGCATGCAAATTTTTGGACAAAAACCGCCCAGTTATGCTGAGATTTTTGATAAACTGATGAAGTTACTAGAAACACAGACTAAACAAGGGTTGGACATCAAATCATCGGTTAGGCATTACCTAGGACTGTTTCATGGGCTTGATGGTGCCAGAATTTGGCGACAAACGTTAAGTGACAAAAAAACACTTACACTGGATAAACTACACCTAACGGGAGAAAAAATATTACAAATTAATCAGTTAAGGAATTTTTGATATTAGCCCAAAATCAGTTCCAAAACTATTTTGCTACCAAAAAAACCTACTGCTAACAAAACAAACCCATAAATGGCAAAATTAGCTGCTTTTTTGCCTCGCCAGCCATTTTTGTAATGACCAATAATAAAAATACCAAAAACAATCCAACTTGCCAAACTAAAGAATAATTTATGAGCAATGTGTTGTTTTAAGATGTCATAAGTAACTCCAAAGCCAAAACCTAAAGCTAAACTAAGCAGTACAAAGCCCAATAAAATCATGTCAAACAACAAGCTTTCCATACTCTGTAAACTTGGTAGTTTGCTTACCCAAAAACGGTGACGGGTCTGGTGTTTAAGCTCTCTAATTTGTAGGCGCAAAATTATTGCTTGTACACAAGTCATTAAAAGCACGCAATACGCCATGAACGACAGCAAAATATGAATCTGTAAAAAAATTCCCAAGTCTGTTAATGGATGATAAGGCGCAACACCAAAATAACCAACGCTAATGCCAATAATTGCGGTTGGTAACGCCAAAACGCCTAGACTTAGAATTGGACGATAAAGGCCAAACAAAACATAAAACCCCAAAAAAAACAAACTGGTTAAACTAATGGCGTTAAAAATGTTAAGATTGAGTCCATACAATGTTACAATTTGTGGCGCCAGCAAACTGGCATGAAAGAGCATCGCAGTTATAATGCTTGTCAGCATGATAGACTTATTAATTGGTAAATTTTTAATCAGACAAAAATATAAATATCCGCCAACCATCAAATAAATTAGCGTTGCAGCACCGTATAAAAATAACATGATTTTATCCTAATTGTTGGTCTATCTTAGATGGTTACTTTGGTATTTTTATTTATTTGTGCATTTTAACCAAGTCTTTATTTTTTGTCTATCAAACCAGAAAATAAAAAAAATTGGATAAAATCTTTGACTTTATCCAATCATTCTTTTTTTGATTAATTTATTGATAAATAAATAAAATGCCTGCTTTAGATTCTACTTTACCTGGAGTGATGTCGCCCGTCTTGATAAGCTGAGCTCCGATTTCTAAAAAAATGGTCGTTCCCCAATAATACACTCTATCCGTCTTGGTAATGGTTAAATTGATAATTGGCAAAAAAACTGTATTGATATTATTATCCGCATATTTTAAATGAAAATTCAATAATAATTTTTTTATTTAAATTAATTGCACATTTTATAATCAATTTATTTTTTATCAATAATTAAATACCACATATGACATTGTAAATACATGCAAAATAAATCAAGTATAATTGATTATTTATTAATCAAATAAAAAAACAGCAAAAAATTCATTGTTTTATAGGTAAAAAACCAATAAAAAACGCTGATTGGCTCTATTTAGCAATCAGCGAATAGGATATGACAATTCAACTGTCTGAATGATATTATAAAATATCAAGATATTTAAATTAGTTACACTACAAAATCTTTACCCAAATAAACCTTTTGCACCAGTTCATTGGATAAAATTTCATCTGGCGAACCTTGAGCGATAATATTACCCTCAGAAACAATATACGCCTTTTGACAAATGGATAATGTCTCACGAACATTATGGTCAGTAATCAGCACCCCAATACCGCGAGATTGTAAATTTATGATAACATCTTTGATATCGCCCACTGAAATCGGGTCCACGCCTGCAAAAGGTTCATCCAATAAGATAAATTTTGGATTAGAGGCCAGTGCTCGGGCAATCTCACAGCGACGACGCTCTCCGCCAGATACGCTCATTCCTAAAGACTTTCGCACATGCTCTAAATGAAATTCTCCCATTAACTTTTCAAGCTCTTGGTTTTGCTGCTGTTTATTTAAGTCTTTACGAGTCTGCAAAACCGCCAAAATATTTTGCTCAATAGTCAGTTTACGAAAAACAGAGGCTTCTTGGGGCAAATAACCAATGCCAAAAGACGCTCTTTGATGCATGGATTTTTTGGATAAATCAACTTCACCAAAAAAAACTTGCCCTTTATCCATTGGTACAAGTCCAATGACCATATAAAAACTAGTGGTTTTTCCAGCTCCATTAGGACCTAAAATCCCAACTACTTGACCTTGTTCAATATCAAAAGATACATCTTTGACAACCCAGCGCTGACCA
>CAKAQU010000095.1 GCA_916720335.1 uncultured Moraxella sp.
ATTTTAATCGTTAATATTCATAAAAATAAATTTCATAAAACTAGTTCTATCTAGTAATTGATGCAAAAGAGTAAAACTGTAAATATGAATACTGACATTTCACGACTGTTACACGGTATTGATAAGGGTGAATTGTTTTTTAAAGATGTATTGGCATTCATTGAAGCAAATTACACTTATATACCTGTGGAGTTTTATAATGGCGAGCTGGTTAATCCAGCAGGTACAAATGAAGGTAGTGCCAAAATTTTTAGCCTTGCAAAATTGCATAATCTTAGCCAATTAGATACATTAAAATTATTTGCTGAGCATTATCAAGCCGTTTTAGCTGACCCCAAAGGCGACAACCACGCCAATATTCGAAACTTTATTCATTATGGCTGGTTAGCTTTTGCCATGCCTGTCAATGCCTTAACATTGCGCTAATTTTTATTAAGATTACCCAAATTCTGCTTGAAAAATTGCTAAATTTCATGTAGAATTTGGGCTTTGATTTTTTCTGCTACTTCTTGCTTGTTGTCGCCTTTAACGACAAAAAAGAATGGCGTAACCTTGTAAGTTTGGTCAAAAAAAGTGCTATGTCCATACCATTAATAATCGCACCTTGTCCAAACGGCACAACCGATACCGCTCAATATCCGTGCCATGATTTTATAGGAGTTTCACCATGTCTCGCGTATGTCAAGTGACTGGAAAACGCCCACTAGTGGGTAACAACGTATCACACGCTAATAATAAAACTCGTCGTCGTTTTTTACCAAATCTACACAATCATCGTTTTTGGGTAGAATCTGAAAACCGTTTTGTGCGTCTTCGCGTATCTTCTAAAGGCATGCGCATCATTGATAAGCATGGCATTGATAAAGTGCTTGCTGATTTGCGCGCTGCTGGTCAAAACATTTAAGTTTTGTTAATTACAAAAGGATACTGTTATGAGAGATAAAATCAAACTTGTTTCTACCGCTGGTACTGGTTATTTTTACACAACTACCAAAAATAAGCGTACAATGCCTGGTAAAATGGAAATCAAAAAATTTGATCCGAAAATTCGCCAGCATGTTCTATTCAAAGAAGCAAAAATCAAATAATTGATGATTACTTTGAATTAATTATAGTCGCTCTTTTTTAGGGCGACTTTTTCTTTTAATCTTCTTTCCTAATTTCCTAACGCTTTTAATCATAAAGCACCTTAATTCCAAAGAGTTAAGGTGCTTTATTACTCATTGCATAAATTTACTTTTTAGGCACAATCAATTTTTGTCCAGATTTTAAAGCTGCATTACTATCCAGCTTATTGAGTTTTGCAAGCTCTGCCAAACTGATACCATGATGTTTTGCCACTGATGTCAAATTATCACCTGATTTTACTGTATAAGTAGTGGTTTTATCCGAATCTTTTTTATTTTCTTTCGTGGTCTGTTTTTTAGCTTCTGGTTTTTTAACATCTGCTTTTTCAGGTTTGGCAGAAACTGGCACCTTAATCACTTGCCCACGTTTAAGCTGAGCTTGGGTGGATAAATGATTAGTTGCCGCCAAATCGGCAATAACAACATTGTGTTTTTTTGCCAATCCTGCAAGGGTATCGCCAGACTGTACTGTATAATTTTCAGTATTTTTGATGACTTTTCCTTTTGCCACTTCAGTTTTTACTTCTTCTTTTTTATCTGCCTTTTTGATTTCAGTTTTTGGGTCAACCTTTGGTTTGGTTTCAGATTTTGACTGTGGTTTTGCTGGCACTTTTACTGTACCAGAAGCTGGTATGGTCAATATTTTACCGTGAATTAATTTAGCATTTCTATCTAAATTATTTGCCGCAGCCAATTCATCTACTGTAATGCCATATTTAGTAGAAACACTCGTCAAACTATCACCAGACTGAATGGTGTATTTTACAGATTGACTACTGGCTTTAACATCTGATTTAACATCACTAGGTTTAGTTTCTGTTTTGGTAGTTTGGGTTTTTACGGGCGCTTTGATATCCGATGGTACTTGCAATTTTTGACCAACCAATACACCATCAGTAACTGACAAGCCATTTAATGCCGCTAAATCTTGTACCGTGGTGTTGTATTTACGTGCAATGGATGTCAAACTTTCACCACTTTGTACAACATAAATGGTGGTTTTTGCGCTAGCACTGGTTGTTTTGGGTGCCATAGGTATGGTAGTGGCCTTACCCGGCACAAGCCACAAGCGCTGACCTGCTCTTACATGTGTAGTTGCACTAATATTGTTATAGCTTGCAAGCTGGCTGACACTTAGTCCATGCGCTTCAGCAATACCCAATAATGTATCACCCGCCACTACCTTATAACGGTCGGATTTAACTTTTGGCTGAGTTGGTTTAGTTTCAGGTTTTGATTGAGCTTTGACAGCTGTAGGTTTTTCAGGTTTTGATAAAGATGACGGTTTGTTTGGCGGATTTACTTCAAGTTCTGTGGTCGTTGTTACTTTTGTAATCTCTTCAGTGATGGTTGGAATATTGCTAGTTGGATTATTGCTTTGGGAATCATCTTCTACAGTTTTAACTGTGGTACTTGGAGCGTTAAAACTTAAACTTTTAATCTCACCGCGTGCTTCTAAGACAGATTGACCAGTTTGTAATGCTACAAGCTCAATATTACCATCACTAGAAATCGGTTCTACGTTTTCAATGGTGTTTGCCTGAATTTGAGCTGCAATAAAATCTCTTTCTTCACTAGATAACGGTGGTTCTTGAATGATGGTATTTTGGGGAGTGATTTGAACGCTAGTAGTTGGCAATGTATTTGCTGAAGCCAGTTCTTTAAATAAAGCGTCATTTTTATTATTTGTCCCCATTTTTGGCACAACGTAACTGTTGCTTGCGGTATAGGTGGATGCACCATAACCATAACCACGCAATGATGTTAAGCGTGAATCCAGCGCTGCCGATACACTGTTTGGCACAATTACCCGACCAGGCCCTGAACTGTCCACGCTAAAATTAATCAATGCAGGGTTTAGCAACCGTAGCTCATCAACTGGCACACCTGTAACGCTTGATACATCATACAAGCTCACGCCAAAGTTAGCAGGCACCGCTCTAAAATGTGAATGGTTGGCAATGGCTGGTAAATAGACGCCGTAACTCTCTGGAGCTGCAACAATTTGAGCAACTGCCATAAATCGCGGTACATAGTTCATTGTTTCAGTTGGCAAACGCAGTGACCAATAATCGGTTGGTAGCCCTGCATTTCTATTAGCATTAATCGCCCGCTGAATTCGACCTGGACCAGCATTATAAGCTGCTAATGCCAGCTCCCAGCTACCAAATTGATTGTACAAACTGGTTAAAAAATCATAAGCTGCACGTGTGGACTCAATAATATCACGACGTCCGTCATAAGTCGTACTTTGGTTTAAACCATAAATTCGCCCTGTGCTTGGAATAAATTGCCAAAGACCTGCTGCTGCTGCGTTACTGGTGGCTGATGGATCATAGGAACTTTCAATGATGGGTAATAACGCCAATTCAGTCGGAATGCCACGTCGTTCAGCTTCGGTAACGGTATGATATAAATAACGCGACGTTCTAGCAGCTAAGCGATTTAGGTAATCTTGACGGCTGTAAAACCAAGATTTTTGAGCCTCAATACGTGAATTTTGCATATGGCTCATACGATAACCACGTCGTACCCTATCCCACAAATTTCCATAACGCTGCACGGTTAATTTATCACCTTCCACCATGCTCATATCGGTTGCTTGTAGCAAATCTTCCAATTCATCTAAAGTAGCTTGGTCAAGGACACCTGCATAGGTGGTTTGTGAAGATGTGGTGGATGTCCTGGCTTTGGTTTTTGGGGTATAAGTTGGTATTGGTGCAGATGACACGGTTGCACTTGGTTTGACAGATTGACTGTCATTGTTCGCTTTAGGGGTACTTGCACAGGCAAACAATAAACATGAAGAAATGGAGATGACTAATGGTTTTAATAAAGTATGGGGGGCTAATTTATTAAACTGAATAGATTTCATGGATGGATTGTCCTATGTGTAAAAAGCGATTGTATTGACAGTGATATTGCTATAATCGTGATTTTATCAAAAACAACATAACAAATAGACCAACTGACTGCATTATAATACAGCTGATTTATTAAGCAAAGTTAAAAATGCAAATCATCTACACATCCTTTTGCATCTTGTTATAATTTATAACAATTTCAATTAATGCTAATTTGTGACACCATACGCAATAAAATGGCATTATTTCCCGACTGTACTAAAGTTGCTCGGGAATTGGATTTTAAAGTTACTTTTTTTCCATCCTTGTTTGTCCAAGTTTCTGTAGTGACAACCTGAGCTCGCGCTTGGTCGCCACTAATCACAACATCATTTAAATGAATTGTGTAATAATAATGGGTCGATTCTGCCCAACCTTTTTGTAACAATTGCAAATATGCGTTTTTATCTAAGGTAATGGTTTTATTTTGACGAGTTAAAGAAATGACTGCATTATCATCAATCAGCCCTGCGATTTGACCAATATTTTGCTGATTTGCCGATGCGCTCATCAGACGAGCAAAGGTTTGCGTTTGCGCTTCACTGATGGCATAAGCTGATACACTTATCATCATTGCAGCTCCAAAACCAAGCCATTTGGAGGTGGCTTTTAGCAATGATAATTTTTGATTATTATAAAAAACATGCATTGATTGTATCCTAATTTTATTAATTGGCTGGCTTGGTTGTAAAATAACAGTCAAGTTCTAAAGAATCATGACTGTTTTGTAATATTTTGTTGCATTTTATACAAAATTAACGAATATTTGCGCTTATCGGCTTATTTATTGCTTTTATCGTCAATTGACTCGTCATCATTTTCAAGAGTTGCCCCAAGCCGATGCATACGACGCTCCATCAGTTGCTGGGCAAGAATCTGCATGTCTTCTACACGGTCAATTTCATCAATAATCTCAAGCCCCAAAAGAGTCTCTAAAACATCTTCTAGACTTACCAAACCCTTGACTTCGCCAAACTCACCAACCACCAGTGCAATATGCACATGATTTTTTAACATCAAATCCAATAAATCAAACAGTTTCATTTTTGCAAACACAAAGGTGATATCGCGCTTAAATTGTTTGATGGGTGTATGAATTTCTTGATTAGCTTTTGCGATGAGCAAATCGGTTTTTAAAACAAACCCTGTAGCGTTATCCAAGTCATCATCATCAAAAATTGGAAAACGTGAAAACATCAGTTTTGGATACAATGCAAAAACATCCCCCACGCTCATATTTTCATCAAACGCCGTAACGACTGAACGCGGTGTAACGATATCTTCAACGTTAATTCGGCTAAGCGCCAGCGAATTTTTAATAATCCGAGTTTCAAGAGCAGTCATTTGTCCTGAGCTTTCACCCGCATTAGCAAGAGCAATAAATTCATGGCGGCTAAAGTCATTTTGGGTATTACCCTTAGTTAAAAGTCGAGAGATTTTTTCAGCCAGCCAGACAATTGGAAATAATAAAACATTGATGCCTTTGACATAATAAGCAACAGGCACAGCAAATTTTCGCCAATAGGATGTTCCTAGTGTTTTTGGAATGATTTCTGTACCAATTAAAATCACCACAGTCATCACTCCACTAAATACTCCAAACCAAACATTACCAAAGACAATCACCGCTTGAGCGCCCGCCCCAAGACTACCTAATGTGTGAGCAACTGTATTTAACGTTAGAATGGATGAAATGGATTTTTCAATGTTGTTGACTTTAACATCTTCAAGCATTTGAGCGATTTTTGGCGCGTCTTCTTTGATGGTTTGGATGTAACTTGGTGTCATCGTGAGCAATGTTGCTTCTGAAATTGAACAAATAAAAGAAACAATCAATGACAATGAAATATAAAAAATAAGCAACGCAACATTGGTACTGGTTGCGACTTGGGTACCATCACCAGCAAAAGCACTAACAGAAAAAATAGATAAGAAAAAAAGACAAGTTTTGGGTAAATTAGGCAAAAGAGCTAATAAACTACATCGGGGCATATGTTTAAAAAACCAAAGTAAAAGTGTAATATTAAGACAAAAATCAACTAACTGCAAGTAAAATAAAATGGGCTGGTCAAAGCCATTTAACGGCATCACCATAACAGTATTAATTGTAAAAGTTATCCCCTTGATTTTTTAAAATATGGTATGATATAGGGTATTTTTGTAAAAATTAGTTTAAAAAATTAGGAGCAAACATGTTATTGTCTTTATTGGCTGCAGCAGCACCTGAACAGCCATCTTTACTAAGCTCATTAGCATTACCATTAGCGTTTTTTGCTATTTTTTATTTTATGATTATTCGCCCAAATTCTAAACGCAATAAAG
>CAKAQU010000096.1 GCA_916720335.1 uncultured Moraxella sp.
ATAAACCAACAATTTGCCCATCAATCACATCCATTTTGACCGCTGATGGCACTTTTGGTAGACCGGGCATTCTCATCATATCGCCGCATAACACTACCAAAAAGCCAGCTCCACTGGCAATATCAATTTGGCGTACTGTTAAGGTAAAATCCTCTGGTCTGCCCAAAAGTTTGGGGTTGTCCGACAAAGAATACTGGGTTTTTGCCATACAAATCAATAAATTATCTAAACCAAGTCTTTTGAGCCGATTGATATCTGCCAACGCTTCTTTGGTAAAGTTTACTGCCTTTGCGCCGTAAACTTTTTGGGCGATGGCGGTGATTTTTTCAGCAATAGAATCATTTGCATCGTAACTAAATGAAAAATTATTTGGTCTATCAATCAGTTGTACAACCAAGGACGCAAGCTCCCGCGCCCCTTGACCGCCCTGCCCCCAAACATCGACTACAAAAGCTTCAACCCCTATATTCTGACAAGCCCGCTTTACTAAAGACAATTCAGCATGACTGTCTGAACGAAAACGGTTAATTGCCACCACACACTCCACGCCAAAGACGGTTTTGATGGTTTCAACGTGTTTTAATAAATTAGGCAGTCCTTGCTCTAAAGCAGATAAATTTTCTTGCCCCAAGTCATCTTTTGCCAAACCGCCATTGTATTTTAGGGCGCGCACTGTTGCCACAATCACGCAAGCACTTGGATGAATACCACCAACACGGCATTTGATATCACAAAATTTTTCTGCGCCCAAATCTGCGCCAAACCCAGCCTCAGTAACTACGACATCCGCCAAATGCGTTGCCGTATTGGTCGCCACTAAAGAATTACAGCCATGAGCAATGTTGGCAAAAGGTCCGCCATGCACCAATGCCGGTGTGCCACCAATGCTTTGCACTAAATTGGGTTTAAAAGCATCTTTTAATAAAGCCGTCATTGCTCCATGTACGCCCAAGTCTTTAGCAAAAACAGCTGTATTATCAAAACGGTAAGCAACAATCATCTCACCCAAACGTCTTTTTAAATCATCTAAATCCGTTGCCAAACAAAACACCGCCATGACTTCGCTAGCAACAGTAATATCAAACCCATCAGGACGGATAACCCCATCAGTTGATTTACCAAGACCGCTCAATATTTGGCGAAGCTGACGGTCATTCATATCCAAAACTCGTCGCCAAACGACTTTTTTAGGATTAATGCCCAGTTCATTACCTTGATAAATATGATTATCAATCACTGCCGCTAAAAGATTATTTGCTGACGTAATGGCATGAAAATCGCCTGTAAAATGCAAATTAATATCTTCCATTGGCAAAATCTGGGATTGACCACCGCCTGCTGCACCGCCTTTAATACCAAAAACAGGTCCTAAAGATGGTTCGCGCAAAGCGATTGCCACTGTTTTATTTTGCATCTTCAAAACTTCTGATAACGCATCAGCAAGCCCAATGGTTGTGGTCGTCTTACCCTCACCTACTGGTGTTGGATTAATGGCAGTTACCAAAATAATTTTACCCTGTTTGTTGGGAATGGTTTTTAGGCTGTTTAAATCAATCTTAGCTTTGTAGCGTCCATATTGCTCAATCGCATTATCATCCAAGCCTAATTTTTGAGCAATCTTTATGATTGGTTCAGCATTTTTTAGGGCATTTTGTGCAATCTGCTCATCGGTCAAAAATACATCCATCGTAAACATCCTTAAACTATAATTGTAAATTTGTCTATCTTAGCATAAAAAATCAAAGCAAACTTTAAAACTCATATAAATTTGACAATTTTTAGACTGATTTTAGAATAAATTTTAATCAAATTCTGATTTACTAAAATTTACAATAAAACAATTGATTTTTTATTTTAAATATGATTAAAAAAAATACCTTAAATTTACCGATTTAGTGATAGTAATCAATTTTTTCAAAAGAAGTTTATTTTCTAAATTTTGTGTTATTGCATTTAGCATCGATAATTTTTTGGTAACTTATGGTTTTTAGTTCTTTTTTACAAATAATTCCACAAATCGGGTTTTTGCCAGCAAATAAATCTTAATGATTATCATTTATAAAAATAATCCAAAAAATTACGGGATTTTTAGGCTTTTTGTGAATTTTTTATAACTTTTTTACAGAAGTTTGTACGATAAGAATTTATTTTATGTTGAAAATAGCTTAAAATAGGCACGTTTAGTAAAAAATTAGGCACAGCAAATGTGGATTTAATGACAGAGCTGTTTTGTCATAGCCATACACCCAGTATGGGATTAGCCCCATCTTTTTCTGGAGGAAGTTTTAATGAGCCATGCCGAAGGCGTGAATATTAAACGCCGTAGAGTCCTGATTGCATCTACCGCTGTCATTGGTGCAGCTGGTGTTGGTGCAATAGCCACCCCGTTTGTACGTTCTTGGTACCCTAGCGCCAAAGCTGAAGCTGCTGGCGCTGCTGTTGTTCAAGACATTAGTGGTATTGAAAACGGACAAATGATTACTGTTAAATATCGCGGTAAACCGATTTTTGTGGTCAAACGTACCCAAGAGATGGTGGCAAATTTAAGTAAAGTAACCCCAAAATTAAGCGACCCTGAGTCCAATGCATCTGTTCAACCTGAATACTGCAAAAATGAAACGCGTTCTATCTCACCAGAGATTTTAGTGGTTGAAGGCGTTTGTACACATTTAGGTTGTGCGCCTTCATTTCGTCCTGAGGTTGGTGCAGCTGATTTAGGCGGTGCTGATTGGTTTGGCGGATTTTTCTGCCCTTGTCATGGTTCTTTGTACGATTTATCGGGTCGTGTTTATAGTGGCGTTCCCGCCCCTTTAAATTTGCCGATTCCAGAGTACAAACTAGAAGATACCATCTTAACCGTTGGGGAGTCGTGATATGAGTGTTGCTAAAAAATTTATGAGTTGGGTAGATGCTCGTTATCCTGCGACTGAAACCTACGAATACCACATGTCAAAGTATTACGCACCAAAAAACTTTAACTTTTGGTACTTCTTTGGCGTGTTGTCCATGGTGGTATTGGTCAATCAGTTAGTAACCGGTATTTGGCTCACCATGATGTTCAACCCCAGTGCTGAAGGGGCTTTTGCTTCTTTAGAATACATCAACCGAGACGTAAAGGCTGGTTGGTTAATTCGTTACATGCATTCAACGGGTGCATCGGCGTTCTTTATTGTCGTTTATCTGCATATGTTCCGCGGATTTATGTATGGTTCTTACCAAAAACCTCGCGAGTTAGTGTGGCTGATTGGTATGGGCATTTATCTGTGCTTGATGGCTGAAGGTTTCTTTGGGTATCTACTGCCTTGGGGTAATATGTCGTTTTGGGGTGCTCAAGTTATTCTAAACTTGCCTGCTGCTATTCCTGTGATTGGTCCAGGTCTTGCTGAATGGGTTAAAGGTGACTACATCATCTCTGGTATTACCTTAAACCGCTTCTTTGCTTTGCATGTGATTGCGATTCCTTTGGTGTTGGTTGGTCTAGTGTTTATGCACCTTGTTGCTTTACACCATGTTGGTTCAAACAACCCTGATGGGATTGACATCAAAAAACTAAAAGATAAAAACGGCGTGCCACTTGATGGCGTACCTTTCCATCCTTACTACACCGTACATGATATGGTTGGTATTGTGGTATTCTTTATTTGCTTTTTTGCGGTAATCTTCTTCTTCCCAGATGGTGGTGGTTATTTCCTAGAAAAACCTAACTTTGAAGTTGCCAATGCCCTAAAAACACCTGCTCACATTGCTCCTGTTTGGTATTATATGCCTTATTATGCAATGCTTCGTGCAACGCCTTCGATGTTTGGTTCAGCACTACCAGGCGTAATTGTCATGGGCGCAGCAATTGCTATCTTGTTTGTACTACCTTGGCTTGATCGTTCGCCTGTGCGTTCCATTCGTTATAAAGGTGCTTTATCCAAAATTGCTTTAGCGATTTTTGTAGTTAGCTTCCTGATTTTAGGTTATTTGGGTGGTATTGCATCGTCTACGACCGCCACCATTGTCGCTCGTATTTGTACCATTCTTTACTTCTTGTATTTTATCCTAATGCCATTTTATACCGCGATGGAGACTTGCAAACAGCCACCAGAACGTGTTACAGGGGGTCACTAATGAAAGCATTTAACCTAAAAAATCATCTAGGGAAAATTGGTGCTGGCGTGTTATTGACAACTGGCATGATGTTTGGTTCATCCGCTTTAGCAAGTGGTGGTGATGGTTGTGGTACTTACGACACTGGTGAAAAAAACGCTGAAGGTCAAGCCATCACCCAAACACTGGCTTGTAGCACAGCCCCCATTGATTTTACCAATAAAGGTTCACTACAACGTGGTGCAAAAACCTTTATGAACTACTGCGTGGGGTGCCACTCTGCTCAATATGTGCGCTACTCACGTATTGCTCAAGACTTAGAAATCCCCAAAGAGTTGGTTGAAAAATACCTTATGGTAACCACTAACCAAATCGGCGACCACATCACTGCCAAAATTGACCCAGAAGTACAGGGCAACTGGTTTGGTGCTGCGCCGCCTGATTTATCGCTGGAGACTCGTCTGCGTGGTGATGACTGGGTGTATACTTATCTATTAAGTTTTTATGAAGACCCAAGCCGTCCTTGGGGTTCTAACAACCTAGTATTGGCAAATGCTGCCATGCCTCACGTGCTTCACAATATGCAAAAAGAGCTCAGTGAAGACGAATACAGAAAAAATGTAGGCGACTTGGTAAACTTTATGGCGTGGATGGCAGAACCTGTGCGTCATGACCGTAAAATTTATGGGGCGTTTGTGATTTTATTCTTGCTTGTTTTATTAATTCCTGTTTACTTGCTAAACAAAGAATTTTGGAAAGATGTCAAATAAATCACCACATTATTATAAAACCGACTGTAATGGTCGGTTTTTTATTTTTATAAATTAACCCAAGCCATTGATTATAAAATAATACAAATACACATCCAATAAATCTGCTGATTTTTCAATAATACTGATTTATAACCTTTACATACATAGCGATAGAACATTTTAGTATCGGATTGGAATGAAAATATTTTAATCGTGATTGATTAGCTTGTGAAATTGTGATGCCCTCCTGTTAAGTTTTATATAATCCCCACACAACATAGTTAAACAAAAAGGAAAATGTTATGAGAAAAATCCTCACTTTACTCATGATGACTGCCGCATTTGCCACAGCGCAAACCACATTTGCTGGAGCAGCAGAAATTGGTAAAACTAAAATGCAATGTGTTATTCTAAATAATGGTAAAGTTACTAAAAAGACACCTTGTATTGCTACAGGCTATGTGCACGCTGGAGCAGCTTATGGAGCTGGGTCAGGTTAGACTTTTCAGACCATCAAAGGTTATGGAAAAATTACTGTAGACACTAGCATTTACATTCTTTATGATGCAAATGATAATATAATCCTAGATAAGAATGGGGGAGCCCAAATATGAAGCAAATACTTTGATGAATAAAAAAGATGCTATCATGCGTTATCGGATGCCAACTACTTTTAAAGTTTTAACCAAGAAACAAGAGGAGCTTTATTACAATGGCAAACTAAAAAATACCAAAGGTAAAACAATAGAACCCTATACCTGTTTATGCCAAAAAAACAAACCAAACTTTGAGTTTTGTTTTGATGCAGGTTTTTCAGGTTAGTCAATTATTTTTATTATTTATTAAGTGGTATATTATATGAATAGATTTTTTAAATACGCCTTAACTACTTTATGTGTTGCTACAAGTTCTACAGCAATAGCAGCGGATTGGACACCTGTTTTTAAATCATGGGAAAATGGCTGCAATAGTTCCTCAGTGGAAGACTCTTTATTAGAATCCCTTGGTTATGATTATTTTGACAGTGATGCCTATTTCAAAGCATTTGATAATAATGGTTTTTTTAAACTTGCAGGTCAAAAAAATCACGCTAAATTACAAAAGTTATTCACTAATAATGCTGCTAAACAAGGTAAATACCCCAAGGTCAAACTTCCTTATCGTAATGACTTGGGTAAAGTGGTCTTATCAAGAGACAATGAAGGCAACATTGAAATTTCCATTCCATTAAGCCATGCTAAATTATACAATCACAGTATTGTCAAATATACCAGGTACTTTGTTCCTGACACTGATGTTACTGGCCAATACATTACCTTTGGTGCCATGAGTAATGCTGATTACCAAAAACTTAAACAAATAAAGAAAGAAGGAAATATTATGAAAAAAAGCGAAAATT
>CAKAQU010000097.1 GCA_916720335.1 uncultured Moraxella sp.
GTCTTAATCCCCTAGAAATTGGGGAGTGTTTCAGACATCAACACTAGGGGTGAGTGGTAATACAGTTTTAATGGTCTTAATCCCCTAGAAATTGGGGAGTGTTTCAGACAACCGCCATAATGACGGTTTGAACCTGTGGGGCGGTCTTAATCCCCTAGAAATTGGGGAGTGTTTCAGACAAGCGGATACAGCCGAGGGTGCCTTGGCTAAGGCAGTCTTAATCCCCTAGAAATTGGGGAGTGTTTCAGACAGCGGTTGATTTAAATTTTTAAATAAAATCAATAAGTTACTCAATCATTTTTTGGGATAATTTTTCACTAAAAAAGTTGTTGTAATTTTAACCAATTTTGACCAAAATTTTACACTTCTAACAGTCCAAAACGTCAATAACAAAACTGCTTTTGTCAAGCCAGCTCTAAAACACTTACCCCTAAGGGAACCAATGATAACTACTGGTTTGGGTATTATAAACCCTATCCGAATTTTTGCAATAGATTTACCAAAAAATTTGTTGCCCTTCTTCACCAAGTAGCATAATGTCTGTTGAACGTTTTCCTTTGATAAATGCACTTTCTAAACTTTGGGTTTGATACACTTTAACATCGTCGTGATGGCTATCTATAATCCGCTCTAATTTGGCGATTAATGCGTCCATATCTTGCAAAAATAATGTGCCATAATAAATAGAATATTGAATTTGCAGTAATTCTTTGCTAATTAAACGATGTACTTTTTTTAGTCGTTTTGGGTCTTTGATGTCATAACAGACGACAAAATGTTGCTTTTTCATACGTTTTCCTGTATGATTGGTTGTTAATGGATTAAATGGTTAAAAATCATTCATATAGTCTAATGATGCGTTTAAAGTCGCTTCTTCGCCTGTGATAATACACTGCCCTTCTAATCGGTGTAACCATGCCCAAATATGCGCAGTTGCTTGTTTTTCCAAAGATGGACGAATGGCAGTAAATGCCTGATAAAAACGGCTACGCCCTGCTTTTAAAAGTTCACACGGTTTATCTTGATTGGGTTTGATGCTAAAATCTTCTTTGGTAATTTGCCCACTTGCAAATAACTGCCAAACAAACCATTCAATTTTATCTCGTTGCAGTTCGGCAAAGTCGCACGCCAAAGACTGCCTTCCATAACTTACTTCATGTAAAATGCCTAAAAATGGGTCAAACCCCACCAAAAACACCGCTCGTTCACAAATGCCTTGTAGCAGCGTATAACCAAGCGATAACAAGACATTAACGGGGTCTTTTGGGGGACGGCGATTGCGTTTTGTAAATTGTAAATCCTTATCAAAAAACGATTGATACGCTCCAAAAAATAACGATGCTGATGAGCCTTCAATGCCACGTAAACTGGCTAAATTTTTTCTAGGAGCAACCAAGGTGCTGTTTTTACGAAAAAAGTAGGTTTTTAATTGCCGTCTGTTTTGTTGTAATTTATCAATGGTTTGATAAACATCTTGGCAACCAGATGAGCAATTTTGCTTTGCTAACTGATGCAGTAAGTTGATTTGACGATGAATTTTTAGCTTTACTAATAACGTTGCCCACTGCTCTTTACATTCTTCATCTCGCAAGACTTCATACTGAATTTGGCGTCTGGTAACTGCTTTATGCCAATTGCCATGTAAACAGCTGGCTTGACCTGATGTGCCACTTGGCAAAATCGTTAAGGCGATTTGATGTTCTGATAATTTTGTTAAAAGATTGGTACTAATGTCTATATTTGTGGTAATGGTTAGACTTTGGATTTGGTTAAACGGCAAACTGATTGGTTTTTGAAAACTATCATGTTGTATCAGCAAAATTTGACGCTCATAAGTCAGCCGAGAACCTTTTTGGTCAATAACAACGTTTCTCATCGTAATTCCTTATAGATAAATAGCTTAACCGATATACAAAAAATCGTCTGTTGGGTTAAAAATTGGCGACTTGCGCGGTTTGGTTTGCCAATAGGTTTGATGAACCTGAATGACGCATCCAGCGTCTTGATGGGCTAAATATTTATTGAGCTGTTTTTGTAATTGAATTTTATCTTGATTGGTTAAATAACATTCATAAGCAGATAATTGACCACCAAAAGCGTAGTTTTTGACTTGATTTCGGATTGTGTCTTGTCGGTCATCATCGCCAACATCATAACCGACCAAATAAAGATGACGCACCATAATAAAAACCCCAAACATTCATTTGGGGTTATTATCGCAAAAAAATAACAAAAACAGATAAAATAATAAGCTTGTCAATTAGTCTTCCAGTAGATTTTTAAAGCGTTCTTGAAGACTTTGTTTTAGTTTTTGCTCATCGTCTAAAATCTGTTTAATTTTTTTCTTCTCTTCTTGTTTGCCATGTACCACTGCATTGCGGATAATGGTTAATGTACGGAATTTTTCATCATTTTTTAGATGATGGCGCTGACTTTCGCGGTCATCGTAATTATCAACGTCTTTGTTTGCTTGAATGGTTTTGGCGGTAATCATACCTTCCATTGCAAACACAACCGCCCTTAAATAATCGCGACGGTGCAAATATTCTTTTGCTAAGTGCTGTTCATTAAGACCGCGATTTTGTTCTTTATGCCATTTCAATCGTTGCACTAATTGGGGTTTAAATAAATCAACGATTGGAGTTTTGATTTGCTGTATTTTATTAAATACAGTTCCGATTTTTTGGCGGGCTTGGCTGGCATTGCTGATGCGTTCATAAAAAGACGCTTGCGATAACTGTTTGGCATCTGTATCTGTCATGCCTTGTTGTTGCAGCAGCGGAGCAAATACTGAATAATCGCCGTCTTTGTCAAAGGTGCTAAGAGCATCCACCCAATCAAGCATGGTTAATAAGCTTTCAAGTTCTAAAACAGGCGTTTTGTTATCACTTGACATTTCAAACGCCCCATAATAGATTTGTTGAACGTCAATTTTTTTAACCGTTTTTAAAAATCTTGCCGCTACCAGTGATAACATTGGCAAGTGTCTAAAACCATGAGTAACATCAATGACCACATCTTCATTTTCATCTAAATTCTCAGCCAACACGGATAAAATTTCAATTTGCTCTTTAGGATTTTTAGCAAAAGGAATTAACACACAATGCACTTCTGCATTCAGTGATTGACTTAGATAATCTTCAAATGGCTGTAAATGTTCTGGGCTGACGTTTTTGCTGTCAACCGCTTCGGATAAATCCAGCCATTTTTCTTCCATGCCATTATCGCCAGCATTTTCCAAAAAAACATCCCACATACTGCCAGACGTACCCAACAAAATCACTTTAGTTGGTTTGATTTTTTGTGCCAATGCCATACCAATATAGCGAGTTTGCTCAAAAACCTCACCATCTGAAAATTGATAATTGGTGGTACGATAACCGCCATTTTGTTTGTTGCCAACGCCCAAAAAACTAATTAATGTTGTCATATAACACTCCTTAACAATGAATGATAAACCAAATTGATAAACCAAAATCAGTCAATTTGTTTTGAATGTACGGTGTGGATGCACTGATTGTTTAATGCCCTACCCGCCTGCCAGTACATAAATCAGCATAATAAACATCAGCCGCTGATAACTAACTGGTTAGGTTTATTATGCCAAAGATTTTATGCAAGTTGATTTTTTGGTAAGCTTATTTTTATGTAAAAACTACTTTTGATTTCACCTTTTTTGTTTGGTGTATTAAGATAAGCCAACCTCTTGTTTAAGTAGATTGATGCGCTCCTTCCATTTTTTGTTTTTACTGATACTACCACCTATGAGTTTGGGTAAATATGGCAAAAACACCGTTTCAAGAGCGTATTTTTTATCGTCTTCTGGCCATTTTATCACTAAATTATACAAACTAAGAAAATCGTATTCCTTGCCATCAATTCTAACTTTTGGTGGACTGCTTACTTTGCCATGCCAAGAACTTTCGTCTAGTTTTTCCAGTTCATTTTCAAATTTACAAACCAGCTGCCGATTTTCATTCAAATCGGAAATTAAGCGTTCAAGTTCTTGTTGGTTTTTTTCCTCTTGTACCCGTTTAGTTTCCTCTTCAATCTTTTGAAGATAAGGATTAATTTTGGCTTTATCCAAATCAAAATATCCGTAACCTGAACCGCCTTTGCACCCTAGCCCTTGTTGCTGGATGGTTTTTTCTAGCAGGTTTTTTGCATAATTTGCCCAGCCTTGAATGCCCTCAATCACAAAATAAAAACTTCCCTGTACCGCAATTTGCTGGTTTGGAATGGGGTTTTCGGTGTCTAAGGCGTCAAAATCACCTTGATAATACGCTTGATTATGCACCGTTACGATTTCATCTATAAATGGTTTATTAGCGTCGCTTGAGTTTGGTATCCACCACGCATCATGCCAAATTAAATAGCCTGCATTGGGGTTTTCATCGTCATCTGAGCCAAATAACACATCAATAATTGCTTTTTTATCGTCAGCAATGATAATTTTGCCTTTATCGTATTGTATTTGATTGTTAGCGTCTTTTTTGGCAAATAAATGCTCGGCGTAATTTCTCACCGCTCCTTTGACGCTAGACCCCGGTATCATGGGCATACCATAAGTGTGATGGGTGCTAACCCCGGTTTCTAACGCTCCCCCCAATGGCAGACCTGTAAACAAACGACCATTAATGGTTGCACTCACACAAGCAAAGTTAGTATTACTATTTTCGTAAGTATGTGCCAGCCAGCGTTGAAACGCCAAAGAATACAAATTATCCGCAGCCACGCCTGAGATTTTTCCAATTAAATTCTTTTTGGTGGGTTTTTCATTATCGCCATCCCACGTTTTTAACCCTCTTTGAATTAATAACCCTGCATGAGCAGAACGCGAATCATCAAACAGCGCCTGCAAATCTTTACGCATTAAATCGGTCATCTTTTGACTCCTTATTTACTTTTCCAATAAGGCTTGAGTATAGCGCTTTAGCCAGCTGCTTGCTTCAATGGCATTACGAGTAAGTATTTGATATTTAACAATATCGGCTGCTAGCACTTCTGCATGCAGTTTCTGAACATCAGAAAATCCTAATAAACTGGCAAGATGCTTAAGTATCATAGCATGCTCTTTTTCAGACTTTGCCATTAAAAATCCAACCGATTGAGCTAAGCCCGATTGCATAATCATCGTTGGCAATGACAGTGCTAGCGTACGATATTTAGCTTCAGGAACGTCTTGTTGATTTTTGATGCCACTCACTAAAGGATAGGCATTTTCGGCGTATTTTTTTGAGCGAACTTGCATATTACTCTCCTTTTTTGGCTTGAGGCTTTGTAATCAAAAGGCGGCACAGCCCACGTCCTACGGTATGTTTTCCGCCAATTTGCAAACGGATTTCTTCAATTGGTAATAAATCCGCAAGTTCTTTAGCCGGTTTTTGATTGCTAGCGTCTCGTGAATCACTCACGCCCATCACGCCCCATAGCACGCTATCGGCAGGTAGATTTTCTTCTGTCCACAAAGCCCCTGTTTGCACCGTGCGTGTTTCGCGTTCAATGCGAATGCGTGTGCGAATTTCGGTGGCGGTATCTGCCAAAAATGAAAAAATACTGTCTGGCAAAATCACAAAACGTTTTTTAACTTCGTTTTGCCAATCTTTAAAATCGGGTGTACCTTCAGGATAAAGTTCAGCGGTGATTTTATTTGCCCATTTTTCAGCCAAATCGTCGCAACGTGATTTAATGTCTAAATCTTCTAAAGCGATTTTTTCATTTATCAATAAAACGCTGTCGTTTGCTAATAATGCTCTGTTGTCAGCAATGGTAGGAACATTTAAATCCAAAGCCAAATCGCGCTTGTACTGGCGTAAAATAAATGGGCATGTTGCATATGCGACAGTTCCTGCAAATGAACGAATGGGCAGTATCAGCAAGTTGGCATCACCAAAGGCAAGCGCGCCTGCATGGTCTGCGTCTTTATCTTTACCAAATAAGATGTTAATATCTCTATCATCAATTTGCGTTTTTAGCTCATCGCGCATTACGCCCTTTAAGGAAGAACCTGGAATAATGGGCAAATTGGTTGCTTTTGCACGTGCAATGGGTAAGTCCACCACTCCTACACCTTGACCTGTACCAAGGTGTAGAGCTGATAAGTTTTGTAGATGAAAAATACGAGTTTGCATAATACATTCCTTCAATTTAAATCAATAATCAATAAATAACTTACAATCAGTCAAATGAATAAGGCGCAATGCTTGCCATTCCAAAGCCATCATTTTGA
>CAKAQU010000098.1 GCA_916720335.1 uncultured Moraxella sp.
GTATTCTGGCAAATCTTTTGCGCTCACCTGACTTGTTCTTTGGATGTAATTATTTTTAATTCCGCGCGCCCATTTTCCAGAAAACGCTTTTGTCATCACGGTATCATTTGGCTTGGCTTTTAGCAGTTTTTGTTTATAAAGTGCGTGAATTGGGCTCTCTTTGGTGGTCAAAAATAACGTACCTATAGCCACCATATCTGCGCCATGTTGTAAAAGTTCATCTATTTTGACTTTACTGTCAATACCATCTGCAGCAATTAAGGGAATGGATACCTGTTTTTGAGTTAATTTTAATAAAGTTAAAGCAGATAATTTTTCTGCATCTTCGTCTAAAAATCCGCCTTGATGACCCCCAGCATCCCCCGATTGTAAAATCACTGCATCTGCTCCAATATCTTGCCATTGTTTGGCTTCTTCAGGCAGGTTTGCCGTACCAATCACTAAAGTTCCCACGTCATGCAGCTTAAGAACCTGACTTTTGTTCAAAATTCCAAATGTGAAACTAGCTACGGGTACTGGATTTTGCAATAAAACATCAAATTGTTTGGCAAAATCATAAGCAGGATAATCATCCAAAACAGGTATCACACCCAATTCATCATAAACATTTTTCAACCAAGTTGGCATGGGTGAGCTGTATTTTTGGGTTTTTTCTTTAGGCAAAATCATCAAATTAACCGCAAATGGTTTGTCAGTTAGGGATTTTATCGTATTGATTTCACTATGAATTTTATCACAAGACATCATACCCGCCCCCAAAGAACCCAAAACACCCAAATTGGATGCACACGCCACAAAAGATGCGTTGCTAGCTCCTGCCATTGGTGCTTGGATAATAGGTGTTGTTAAGTTCAACCGCTGTTTTAGACTCATACCCATCTCTTTATTTGCTATTTTCTTTAATGTAACACAATTTGTTTTTATAAATTAATTTTATATTTTATCCCCATAATTTTTTAGCATGATAATACACCTGACTATGAGCCTCCACAATCACTGCAATATCCGGCGCATAGCCACCCCCCATTACCACCACAATAGGAATGCCTGCTTTTTTAGCACACATAAGCACCCGCTCATCACGATATGACACGCCTGACATGGTTAGATTTAATTTGCCTAATTTATCTACATCCAAAACATCAACCCCCGCCTGATAAAATATCAAATCAGGATAAAACTGTGTCATAATTTTGGTTAAATTTTCATCTAAAATTGCCAAATATTCATCATCGGTTGTGCCATCATCCAAGTCAATATCTAAATCAGATGGGATTTTTCTAAAAGGATAATTTTTCTTGCCATGCATACTAAAGACAAAAACATTAGGGTTGTTTGCCATAATTGATGCATTGCCATTACCTTGATGAACATCTAAATCTACAATCAAAATGCGTTTTGCTTGATTTCTTTGCAATAAAAGATGACTTGCCACACAAATATCATTAAAAATACAAAAACCCTCGCCATGCCCAGCAAACGCATGATGAGTGCCGCCCGAAGTTGATAAACTAATGCCATGTTTTTGGGCGTGCAATGCGCATTCATAGGTCGCATGAGCGATAAAATGTTCACGTTCTATCAAATCATGCGTTAAAGGCAACCCAAGCATACGGGCTTGGCGACTGGTTAGATTAAGATTTATCAATGCATGATAATAATCATGGGTGTGCGTGGTTAAGATTTCATCTTTACTAGCTTTTTGTGGCGTAAATAAATTATCTATAGTGATGACATTTTCTTGTAACAACTTTTGGGGCAATAAACGATATTTTTCCATTGGAAAACGATGATTTGGCGGAAGTGGCAAACAAAAAATCGGAGAATAAGCAATTTTTAACACAATTTAAATCCAAAAAAATAAACCGTAAATCAAAATTATAGATAAAATAATTCACAATTTTATACCATTGACAAAAACTTCTGTTACACATTTTGATACAATTTGCAGTAAAATATGGACCGATTTTGAGTTTTTAGTGAATTTTTGTTATCTTGGAGTTTTTATGAAAAAACTACTCATCGCAACGGGTGTGCTTTCTGCCCTGATTATGACAGGCTGCGCCACCAATCCAAAACCAAATGATATGCCAGCAGATGACATGCATCATCATGGCAAGCACCATCACAGTAAAATGGTAGAGCACTATACTTGCGAACAAAATGCCACTGTCAATGTTAAATACAAAAAAGATACAGCATTATTAAATGTAACTGCACCTAGCCTAACGCTAAACAATCAAGATATCAGCTTAACTCGAGCTGTTTCAGGTAGTGGTATGCGTTTTGTCAATGAAACTAATCCAGCTTCAAAATACGAATGGCACGCCAAAAATGGTGAAGCGATTTTTGGAGTAACAGTTGCAGACGGCAAAACTTATGAATTCAGCTGTCAGTCTGATGACATGCCACCACCGCCACCAGAAGCCGATGATAGCATGGATGATATGTAAGCATATCATACTTATTAAAAAATCCTACCAAATTTGGTAGGATTTTTATTATTGATTTTCTAAGGATTTTTGGCAATCGGGATTACTGCACACGCCATATAGCACCAAAGAATGACCTGTTAGTTTAAAATTATGTGATTGGGCAACTTTGTGCTGTTCAGCCTCAATGGCATCATTGTGAAATTCTTCAATTTTACCACACACATCACACACTAAATGGTCGTGGTGTTCATCTTGAACAATTTCAAATACGGATAAATTATTTTCAAAATTATGACGCTCAACAATGCCTGCTTGCTCAAACTGAGTCAAAACACGATAAACCGTTGCCAAACCAACATCTTCGCCCTGCTGTGCAAGCGCTCGATACACATCTTCAGCACTCATATGATGATGTTCAGCGCTCTCAAGAAGTTCCAAGATTCGGATACGTGGCAATGTTACTTTTAAGCCCACTTTACGCAAATCTTTATTGGTAAAACTCATAAAAATACCTTTAATAATTGTTTAATTTTTAACGTTTGCCTAATTTACCACAAATTTATTTTTACCACAAATTTATTCAAATTATTTGCCAAAAAATGATAAACTAAACCAAAAATAAAATACCAAAGCAAACACAAGCATTTATATTGATTGGTGCTTTGTTTTTTGGTATAACACAGTTTTTATGAATGCGGAAAACTATATGACATTATTTGCAAAATTTATACCCGTTGCCTTATTTACCGCCATTACTTTATCTGGATGTAATATGTTTCGGGTCTACACCATCGATTTACCCCAAGGCACGCCCGTCACTGCTGAACAAGCTGCACAAATCAAAGTAGGCATGAGTCAAGACCAAGTTTTATATCTATTAGGCAGTCCTGCCATGCGCGACACTCTAAATCCCAACCGTTTTGACTATCTATATAATTATCAAGCAGGGACAGATGGGCGTAAAGCTGGCAAAAAGAACGTCAAAAATACCGAACACTATTTGAGTATCTATTTTGAGAACGGGCGTGTGGTTCGTATTTTAGGACGTGAAAATCTGCGTCTAACGCCACACTAATCATCACTAACTACCAAACAATACTTCTATTACTGGCACTTCATCGCTTAGGTCGCTGACTGTGCCAACCTTTTTAAAACCTTCAAAGAATACATGTTCACCAAGTTCTTTATTAGCAATAGCGTTTTGAATTTGGTGCAACAGTTCAATGGCTGTAATTACCCTATCATCATTAGCTTGAATGGTTAACACAACGGTTGTATGGTAGTAACCATCGCCATCAGATTCACCTAAAAAAACTTCAGGGTATTTTAAGATTTCATTGCCTTGCAAATCATCTTCACTACGCAAACGGGCTTGATACATCACATAAACCATAGGTTCTTTACATAAAATCTCCCAAGGGTTAAAGCCACTAATATCATTATCCAGCTCTGTATTATAGTCCATAAGCGCTTGATAAAATTGCATGCAAGTTAAATAATAAACGTGATTAAATGACCAAAACACCCCATCAAATACTGACAAATCCTTATCATTTGGCAAATAATTTTCACAAACATTGATTCGGTGAATATCCACCACTGGCGGATAAGGAATTTGCGCCTCTTCCAGCGCCTGCATCAAAGCCATATTTCCCTTGTCCAATTTATACAGCATTTCTTGATGATAAAGTGGCACAAGGCTATAAAAAATAACGCTTTTATCTTCTGATAATTTAGCAACTGCAATATCATCACCATCATCAGCCTCTAAAAGTAGCATGCATTCAAAATTTGTTCCTGCCAAAGTTTCTACAGATACTGTATGACCACTGGAAAAATAACTTTGGCGATAAAATGGTAAACACGCTAAATTTTTTAGCTGTCTAATTGGCCAAAAATCACGCTCATCATCGCTGTCTAACTGCCAATCTGCAGGTAGACGAATCAAAAGTTCAGAGTAAGCAGGAGTAATCTCATCAGGTACACTCATCATGTACGCACCCATACCACTGGTAACCAAAGTATAATAAGGGGTTTTATCAGTTGGGCTTATTACGTGGATATCACAGGTAATTTTATTAGGGGTCATATCACTCATGGTGTGACTGATTTTTCCAAATGTTTTTTCAATGTATATTTTTAAGTTTTGTTCTTCATTATCAGGATAGCAAATCAGTTCATCATCAAATGGTTCATGATTATCAATCACCAAGCACTTTTCATTATTATCGTATACCAAATAATCATGCTTTAACATACTGTTAATACTGCGAATTTCCTCTTTTAATGACCAATTTTCCAAATTAATAAGATACAATTCTAAATCATCACTAAAGCTAATACTAATTATTTGCCCAAATTTGCCCTCAGTATTGGGGTCTAAATCCAAACACAACAAATTAAATTCTTCTTCGTCTTCTGTGTTGTCCTCACTGATTGCAAAAGGAATCCATAACCGATGATATAGGCGATTTTTGATTTCTTCATCATAAATCATATCTTCTTGGCTAATACGAATGTCTTGCCATGACTCGCCGTAAGTATTGGTTAATTTATCAACATACGCATCTTGCACCGAAATAATTTCTTCTAATGTTAAAAAACGGTGTAAATCTTCCAAATTTGAAAATTTTGCCCCAAATTTTTGTCCATTAAACGTGCGATACAGTTGTTCAAAACTTTCAGGTAAAACAATGCCTAATTTTTTTTCAAAAACTCTCAGTTCAGTTTTGCTGGCAAGCTGATTAAAACTATTAGCAATTTTTGGGGCTTTTTTTTCCAGTAATGCAAAAAAATCCTCCAAGTCATATTCCACTGTTCCTAATCCGCCATTTTCAGCATCCAAAGTGCTGATGTTTTTTTCTTCAGCGCGTTCAATCCAGCTTAATAGATCTTCTTCGTTATTATAATCTTTAGAAATCGTTAAATGTTTTTTGGCATTTTGTTTATCATTTAAATAAAAATAAGAATAACCAATTTTGTAATTCCAGTCTTGCTCATTCTCCAAATCCTTTTCTAAAGATTGAAAAATAGACAAAGCACGTTCAAGGTAAGGAATATTTTCAGGAATTTTATTCAACCAATATACATTATTGCATGCTCTTGCCTGTTCACTTAAAATTTGCGGGGTTTGCTGAGCGTGTGGTAATGCATCCACAAGTTCAATAATCGGAATAAAATTATCTTCATCATCCCATGCTTTTAAAGCAGTGATGATTTCATTTTCATTAATTTGGTCAATTGGTTTGTGATATAAAGTTTCAAGTTGCAAGACAGCGTTTGTCATTTATTATGCTCATTAAGATTTTTTTATTTGAATCGTATTTAGATTAGCACTTTTAGACAAAATATACAAACCATGATTTTATAAACGCATGATTTTATAACCTATGATACAATACCAAATTTTATTCAAATCAAAATAAAACTAAAAAAATATGCAAATTATCCATCTTGACCCCAAAAATCCGCCTCCATTGCCCAAATGTGATGTGGGCCGCGAGGAATGCGTCCTTGCTGTTGGATGACGTGAGTGGCACAGGTGCCAGAGAGGAATAGTGTGAGGATGAATCGAGCGACGGAAGGATCCCAGGCCTCGTCCCGTCCGATGTCGCGCGTGGCGCGCAAGCTCGCGGAGTCGTCGGAGGAGATCCCCGCGACCGCCGGCCTGACTCTGCCCGCGC
>CAKAQU010000099.1 GCA_916720335.1 uncultured Moraxella sp.
TAAACACTGTTTTTTAACACTAAGTTTGGCTTTGCCTTTACTTTCATTTTCAGATTTATAGGTAGATGTAAAGGCTTTTAAAGTACAAACATACATGGCATCATCTTTTTTCTCATTAATGACAATAGCGGCAGGGACAACCACAGTAGAAGTAGGTTGGGTGATAATGGGTTTGGGTGTGGTGTAAACATCATCACTTGCAGTGATGGTACAGGCACAAAGCGTCGCAGCTAATACAGTTAAATAAAATAGATGATTCATCATCATAATCCTAAAAAATAAACAACGTAATAACCATAATATCACAAGTGTAATTTCTTGCAATGATGTTAATTGCTTATGTTAGTAGGTTTGTTTAAGAATTTTGGCATTTAGAATCAATAAAAAATCCCCAAGTAAATCAATACTTAGAGATTATTACTATATGGAGCTCTTGGCGAGAATTGAACTCGCGACCTCTCCCTTACCAAGGGAGTGCTCTACCCCTGAGCTACAAGAGCAAATGATTGTATAATATGGAGCGGGTGGCGGGAATCGAACCCGCACCATCAGCTTGGAAGGCTGAGGTTCTACCACTAAACTACACCCGCAGAGGTGTAGGAAATATGGTGGTGGGGGAAGGATTCGAACCTTCGAAGCTTTCGCGACAGAGTTACAGTCTGTTGGGTTTGACCGCTCCCCAACCCCACCAATAGATGTATTGGATACTGTAGAAAATGGTGCCGGCTGCCGGAATCGAACTGGCGACCTACTGATTACAAGTCAGTTGCTCTACCTACTGAGCTAAGCCGGCGGTGTATTTCCTAAGTGGTGCGTATTATAGCAAATTTCTTCTTGGATGCAAGTATTTTTTTAAAAAAAGATTAAAAAAATTTTAATTTTATAAGTGAATCAATAACTTATAAAATAAAATTTTTAAACTACTATGACATTTCCAAACCTTGACATGCCAACTCGACCGCTTTAACAATCGCCATAGCTTTTTTATTGGTTTCTTCCCATTCAGATAATACATCAGAATCTGCGACCACACCTGCTCCTGCTTGTACATGAATATTGCCATCTTTCATGACCGCTGTGCGAATCGCAATCGCTGTATCCATATTGCCACCCCAGCCCAAATAACCAACCGCTCCTGCAAAAACGGTACGGCGAACGGGTTCTATTTCATCAATAATTTGCATGGCTCGGATTTTTGGAGAACCTGTCAGTGTGCCTGCTGGAAAAGTGGCACAAAAAACATCCAAAGCATCTAAATTGGGTTTAATTTTTCCTTCTACATTACTGGCAATGTGCATGACGTGAGAATAACGTTCAATAAACATTTTATCAGTGACTTTAACCGTGCCAATATCGCAGACTTTGCCAACGTCATTACGTCCTAGGTCAATCAGCATTAAATGTTCAGCAATTTCTTTTTGGTCAGATAATAGTTCTTTTTCCAGCGCTAAATCTTCTTGGGTATCTTTGCCTCGGGCTCTAGTGCCTGCTAGAGGTCTGACAGTAACTTTGCCATGTTCGATGCGTGATAAAATTTCTGGTGATGCGCCAATAATATCAAAACCAGATGCATTTTCACCAAAATTTTCACCATGTAGAATGAATAAGTAAGGCGATGGGTTTAAATACCGTAATGCTCGATAAACGCTTAAAGGATCGCCATCAAATTCAGCAGTCATTCTTTGGGCGGGAACAACCTGCATGACATCACCTGCTAAAATATATTCTTTAATTTTTTCAACATCTTGACAAAATTTTTCTTGTCCTGTTTGGGAAATAAACTTTGGTACAGGTCTTGGAGTGCAGGTTAATTTGGGGGGTGATTCTAAGGCATTTTCAATCATGGTTAATTTGGCTAACGCGTCTTCGTAGCCATTCTCAAAATCGGCATTAGCATAAACCACAATGGATAATGTATGTTCAAGATTATCAAAAACCACGACCTCAGTAGAGAGCATCAACCACAAATCTGGTAGCCCCATCGGATTGGGTTTGTTTAAATCACCAACAGTTGGCTCAATGGTACGTATTAAATCATAACCAAAATAACCCACTAAGCCACCACTAAAGGCTGGTAATTGAGAAATGATGGTTTGGTCTGGCATGCGAAAATTTGCCATAAAAGTGCGAATGATTTCAAAAGGCTTGTCAGTTTTAATGCTTTGAATTCCCACAAGTTCACTGGTTGTTTTCATGATGCCATTTTGATATTCAAAATAAACGCCTTTTCCAAGACCAATCATGGAATAACGAGCAAATCTTTCTCCACCAACGACGGATTCAAATAAATAGGCTTTTGGATTTATTTGGCGCAATGCAGCAAATACAGAAACTGGAGTTTTGTCATCTGTAAGCTTTTTTTTAATTAAAGGAATGTGGCTAAACCCTTGTTTTTTTAATTCATAAAACTGTTGTTTGGTTATCATGCTCATGATTTATTTTCCTTAATATTCGCTTAAAAGATTAATCTAAATATTCAGCTTTGATAACACCTTTTAAATCCTGATATTTGATGGTTAATTCAGGCATTCCCATGGCATAAGGACCAATAGCATAAGGTTGATATAAAAAAGTTATGCCATCTTTATTAAAACTAAAATTATCAGTTAAATAAAATTCCCACGTTTCAGCCATATCATCCGGATTTACATCATTATCAAGTAAATATTTAATATAGGCTTCATAAGCAAGTTTTTCTAAAATTGATTTTTTTCCTGATATGACAACATCGTCCAGTTCTAATAGTTTTTTGTTATTCATATCAAAGACATAATAACCAAGCGTTGGCAATCCATGCGCTCCGCCTAAATATTGATAATTGTTAATAGAAAATAACTCCAAGTGATTTCCATTTTTTAATTGCTTATTGCCAAGATAATTTGGTACTGAACGCATCGAAAAAGGAGAATTATCTTTATCTTCTTTTATCCACTCTGCATTTTCGTTAGAAAATTTTTTGATTGCCTTAGTGGTTTGATTGGCAAGCTGCTTGTCAGTTGGATTTTTAATATTTTTAAATGCTTGCCATTCCTTATCTTCAGAGCTGCCTTCTTCAATATAACCAGATAACCCCAAAACCACATCTTTATTAATAATCGCATCCAACCAGTTATAACCGGTATCAATAAAGCTGTAATCTATTTCTGGACACGTTTCGCCACAAGATTCATACGGATATTCATCAAATTCAAGAGATCTTTGACTTACGACAAATGTATTGGCATGAGTAGACAAAGGTACTATACCAATTGTTAGACTTGCTAGTGCAATTAAGAAATGTTTTTTCATCATAATTAACTCATCATAAAATAATTTATTTTTTCGAGGTTTCTTTGGAAATGCTGTCAATCCAATCAAATAATTCATTTAAATCATAATCGCCGCCATGACCTTGATTCCATGGCATAAAAAAATCAACAGTTTTATGATTCATTTGTAATTTTGTAGCCAATATAACTGATATTGCAAATCCCGTATCTGCGTCCTTTGCGCCATGACGAATCCGCCAATATTGTGCAATCTCTGCGTTGTTATCGTCAAGATAATTCATTGGATTCATTAATTTAACAGTATTTTTGGGAGCGTGCTTGTGATGATTATCAAAATTTTTGGCAAAATCAGTAAAATGACGATTATCAATGGTATCGCTACCAAATAAATTATTTTCGCCACTAGATAAATCCAGCGCATCAAATGCAGGTGGTGTTTTTTGGCGACCTAAATAGGTTTGTAAAAAATCATCAAAACTAGCGATATAATATGGTTCTATGGATTTTTTTTGATTTAAAAATGTATATTCTGATAGCGGTATGCCGTCTTTATGTGCTTTATTAACAGATTGATTTAAATAATATAAAATCTCATCTTTAAATGTGCCATTACCATCTTTATCTAAAGTTAGGTTTCCATTTTTACCAATTAAATTTAATCCATTGATATATTTTGGGAAACTTTGTTTGAGTTGTAAAGATATGTCTTGAGAATTTTTGTCTAATGTACCGCTAATGGTTTCTCGTTTTACTTGATAATCTAAAGACTTGATGGTGATTTTTTTATAATCATTAATTTTATTCATTTGCCATTCATAGGCAGCATCGGCATTTTCAAGATTGGTAATTGGACAATAACTGGACACCGCAAAAACATTATCCTTGGCGCGAATGGCACCAATTTTTTGTAATTCCATCTTATAATCTGGATGATTGCCAGTTGCACCCAAAAGGGCTGTCATTGCCCCGCCAGCTGATGTGCCATTAACGATGATTTTATTTGCATCACCAAACATTTGTTTGTCATTGGCCTTGAGATAACGAATACCTGCCTTTAAATCCACAATTGCTGCAGGAGCTTTTCCTGTATAAACCCCATCTTTTTGCAACGTTCGTCCGCGCGCACCTATGCTTGCTACAATATAGCCACGTGATAATGCCATTTGGACACTGCTGGGCGAAACTTGTCCATCAGGACTTTTTTTATCACTTAAATCCATGGGTTTGGCGGGCATATAGCCACCAATAGCATTAGGGCTAAAAATTGGAGCGGTGTCTTTGGTGTAGCCATTAATTGTTTGGTTGGCAAAATATTCTTCTGGAATGTAAATATTTATCAATTGGTAATCAGGCTCAATAGGGCTAACAACATAAGGAATGTTTTCATAAGCGCGCACCTGAATGGTTTTATTATCAAAAACAAACTGCTTTTTTTGGTAGGTGTTTTGGTCAAAAATCAACGTGGGAGAGTCTTGCTGGGTTTGTGTTTGAACATTAACACACGAAGCTAAAGCAAGCCCAAATAGTGTCAGACTTGCAATTGCAGTTGTTATTTTTAAAGCATGTTTCATAGCTTGGTATTCAATTTATTAGTGTTCTCTAGTTGCTCGAAATTCCACTTCAGGATAACGCTCTTGCATGAGTTGTAGATTAACACGACTGGGCGCAAGGTAGGTTAGATAACCACCACCATCAACGGATAATTGGTCGTGGGCTTTTTTCTTAAACTTTTCAAATGTAGTTTTATCATCACAATGCACCCAGCGTACTGTGGCGACAGAAACAGGTTCAAATGTGCATTGAACTTTGTATTCTTCAAGTAAACGATGCGCCACCACTTCAAATTGTAGCACGCCCACTGCCCCCAAAATCAAATCATTATTAATTTGTGGCATAAATACTTGAGTTGCCCCTTCTTCGGATAATTGCTGAAGCCCTTTTTGTAACTGTTTGGATTTTAAAGGGTCTTTTAAAACCACACGACGAAACAATTCAGGTGCAAAATGTGGAATGCCTGTAAAGTTTAAAAGTTCACCACTGGTAAAACTATCACCAATTTGAATGGTGCCATGATTGTGTAAACCAATAATATCACCTGCGTACGCCTCTTCTAAAGCTTCTCGGTCGCCTGCCAAAAACATCAGTGCATCCGATACTCGCACCTCTTTACCTAGTCGAACGTGATTCATTTTCATGCCACGTTCATAACGTCCAGAACATACACGCATAAAGGCAACTCGGTCTCGATGTTTGGGGTCCATATTGGCTTGAATTTTAAATACAAACCCTGTAAATTCAGGTTCGTTGGCTTTTACGATGCGTTCAATGGCTTGATGGTCTTTTGGTGGCGGGGCGTAAGCGGTTAAAGTATCTAACACCATATTTACCCCAAAATTTCCAAGCGCGGTGCCAAAAAGTACGGGCGTTTGTCGACCTGCCAAAAATTCATCTTTATCCCAATCTTCATGAGCCATTTGAGCTAGTTCCAAGCCCTCAGTGAAATCATTCCATAAAAGCTCACCCAATCGCTCCTTGATATCAGCATAATCATAGCCATCGCGGGTTTCAATGTCTGTGATTTGCCCACCAAAGCCTTTTTTGTAAAGATAGGTTTTATTTTCACCAATATGATACACTCCAACAAAATCCTGCCCCATGCCAATTGGAAAAGTAAAGGGTATGCATTTGATTTTTAAAACATTTTCAATTTCATCTAACAACGATAATGGGTCGCGAATTTCGCGGTCAAGTTTATTGACAAAACTGATAATAGGCG
>CAKAQU010000100.1 GCA_916720335.1 uncultured Moraxella sp.
AACAGCAAATTGCTACCTTGTAAGACAACTTGATAATATCAATTTCATCAGGGGTTAACGTAAAAAAATCCATTTTTCAGCCAATATCTTTAAGTTGATTACTGCAATACACTAAAGCCGTGTTTTTTATAAACCGCTTTTGCTTCATTGCTTTGCAGATACTCATAAAAACGTTTTGAATTCGCATCTGTATTTATCATTCCAATAGGATACACAATTGGATTATGTGTTGCTAAAGGAAATGTACCCACTACTTTAACATTTTTAGACGCAGCAGCATCAGTAGCATAAACAATACCAAGCTGACATTCGCCACGACTTACAAAATTCAGTGCAGCGCGCACATCTTCAGTTTCGACAAGACGCTTGGAAATGCTTGACCACCAGTTTAAGTTATTTAAGGCTTGTTTGGCGTATTTGCCAACAGGAACGCTGTTGGTATTACCTGTACATAATTTTCCAGTAAAAGCAGCATCAATATTGAAATTTTTATCAAATTTAATGTTGGTTTTGATAGGATTTTTAACAGGAGTGATTAAAACCAAACGGTTACCCAATAAATTTTTACGGTGAGTAGCGCTGACTTTACCTTTATTTTCCAAATAATCCATCCAAGCCAAATCTGCTGAAATAAATACATCAGCGGAAGCACCCTGCTCAATTTGACGAGCTAACGTTGATGATGCGGCATAAGAAGTTTTTACTTTTGCATTATGTTTTTTTTCATATTTTGCTTTTAGCTCATTGATAGCATCCGTCATACTAGCGGCAGCATAGATGGTTTCAGCAACTGCCGAATAAGAAATGCTTGCTAGTACAAGCGCCAATGTGGTTTGATAAAAAACAGATTTAACAGACATAATCTTACCTTTACATTTAACAAATACACTAAAATACTTCAGTAAGGATTCTAACACTTTCTAATCATTTAGGTATACTTCTTTAGAGGTATTTTTATTAAATCCTAATAGGCATGACTTAACATAATGATTATGTTAATTTAAATCAACACATTGTTTTTATAGAAGTAATGACTATGATTAGCGATTTATTAAAAAATAATGCCAAATGGGCTGAAGAATTAAGTCATGATAATCCTGACTATTTCCCAAACCTAGCGCGACAACAATCGCCAAAATATCTTTGGATTGGGTGCTCAGATAGCCGAGTTCCCGCCAATGAAGTTGTTGGGCTAAAACCTGGAGAGCTGTTTGTTCATCGTAATGTTGCTAATATGGTCGTTGCAACGGATATGAATTTATTGTCCGTTTTGCAATACGCTGTTGATGTGTTAAAAATTGAGCATATTATTGTTTGTGGTCATTATGGCTGTGGCGGCATTCGGGCGGCATTGCAACATACTGAATATGGACTGATTGATAATTGGTTGCGTTCTTTAAAAGGGCTTCGCTATCAGTATCGGGATATGTTTGAAGGATTGAATTTTGAAGAACAAGTTAATCTACTTGCTGAAATGAATGTTCGGCGTCAGGTTACCAACATTTCACACACTACCATTGTTCAAAATGCTTGGTTTCGTGGTGAAAAAGTTGCCGTTCATGGCTGGATTTATGATTTAAAAGATGGTTTGATTCAAGATTTAGGTATAAGTATCAATCAAGCCAAACAGCTAGAAGATACTTTTTTATACACACCCTAAATCTGAATCAATCATTTAAATAATTCAATCATTCAATTCCAGAAACATCCACTGGAGTATTGACAGGTGCTTTTTTGGCATTATCTGCTCTTTTAGCTTTTAGATTCGCTAAATAAGCATCATCAATATTGCCAGCAACGTATTTACCATCAAATACTGAACAATCAAAACTGTCCACACGACTGTATTTGGTGTTATTAACCGCGTGGATTAAGTCATCCAAATCTTGAAAAATCAAGCGGTCAGCACCGATAATTTGACGAACTTCATCAACGGTACGACCTGATGAGATAAGTTCACTTTTAACAGGCATATCAATGCCGTAAACATTTGGATAAATAACAGGTGGTGCAACGGATGCAAAAAAGACATTTTTTGCCCCTGCATCTCTTGCCATTTGGATAATTTCATAACAAGTTGTTCCTCGAACAATCGAGTCATCAACCAAAAGCACGTTACGATTTTTAAATTCTAATGGAATTGCATTTAATTTTTGACGAACTGATTTTTTACGCAATGATTGACCGGGCATAATGAAAGTGCGTCCAATATAGCGATTTTTATTAAAACCTTCGCGATATTTCACATTTAAATGCAGTGCCAATTCAAGAGCTGAGTTTCTAGACGTATCAGGGATTGGAACAACCACATCAATCCCGTGATTCTCGCCCCATTCTTTTAAGATATGTTTGGCAAGTTTTTCACCCATACGCATGCGAGCTTTATGCACCGAAATATTATCAATGATAGAATCAGGGCGAGCAAAATATACGTATTCAAAAATACATGGTGTGTGTTTAGCAGCGGCGACGCATTGTTTGGTATAAAGCTGATAATCCAAATCAATAAAAATAGCTTCCCCGGGAGCAACGTCTCTAACCACCTCAAAACCCAAAGCAGTCAACGCCACAGATTCTGAGGCAACCATATATTCCACACCTTTTTCGGTTTTACGCTGACCATATACCAAAGGACGAATACCATTTGGGTCTCTAAATGCCAAAATGCCATGTCCAGCAATCATTGCAACCACAGCATACGCCCCTTGGCAACGCTCATAAACGGCTTTTAGAGCATGAAAAATATCATCAGGAGTTAAATTGGGCTGGTCAAATTCTTGAAGTTCATGTGCAAAAATATTTAACAAAACTTCTGAATCTGAATCCGTATTTAAATGACGACGATCAATTTCATAGAGTTCTTTTGCCAAAACTTCAGCATTGGTTAAATTGCCATTATGCGCTAAAGTGATTCCATAAGGTGAATTAACATAAAAAGGCTGAGCCTCTGCTATACTTGATGTGCCAGCTGTTGGATAACGCACATGACCAATTCCAAAATTTCCCACCAAACGCATCATATGTTTATCCAAAAACACATCGCGCACCATGCCATTATCTTTACGTAGATAAACTCGATTATCTTTTAAAGTGGCAATACCTGCTGCATCTTGTCCACGATGCTGAAGCATGGTCAAGCCATCATAAAGCATCTGATTTACAGGTTCATAAGCACAAATACCAATTACACCACACATAGACCTACCCCAAATACAAGGAATGTTTTAAAGACTAAATTACAATATTACAATTTGGATTCATTGACAGCATCTATCAAGACTTCTTTAGCGACAGGAGTAAAAAATAAAAGTTTTTCAGCAATATAAGACTGCTGCCATAAATTAAATTTATTAAAAATAGGTGAAAAAATAGTTAAGAAAATCAATATCTTAAATAAATTTTTACTAGCACCTAAAATCGCTCCAAGACTTTTATCTACTATAGTTAATTTAAAAAAGGCTAAAATTTTTAATAAAAACCAAACAATGATATGCCCAACCATCAAGACAAGCATGCTAATGGCACAAAACGCCAAAGCAAGCTGCCCAAGATGACTATCAGCAATTCCACGAAACAAAGGAGCAAGCACAGAAGCAAATTTAAATCCTAAAAACCAAGCACAAATCCAAGCAATCAAAGATAAGATGGTTTTTACAGCACCCAAACAAAAACCACGCCATGCCCCAAAAAGAATAAATAGGATAATAATACTATCAAATAAATTCATCAATACTGTCTTTTATTATGAATTATTATTGACATTTTCTTTATCCAAAAAACTAGCAATCGATTGTATGCAGTTTTCAACCAAGGAAGGTCCACGATAAATCAAACCCGAATAAACTTGCACTGCGGTGGCACCTGCTTTGATTTTTTTAACCGCTAAATCTCCATTATCAATACCACCAACCCCAATAATATCAACTCTACCTTCTAGACGTTGAGCAAATTTGGATAAAATTACCGTGCTGTGATGACTAAGTGGTCTACCAGAAAGTCCACCCACTTCATCACCATATTTATCATCTTCTACACCAACTCTAGATAATGTAGTATTTGTGGCTATCAAACCATCGATATCAAAGTCAAGTAAGTTTTTAGCAATTTCATCAATTTGCTCATCTTCTAAATCTGGTGCAATTTTTAAAGCAAGTGGGACATAAAAACCATAATTATTCGCTAAACGCGCATGACAATTTCTGATACCATCTAATAATTTGGCAAGTGCCGAGCCACTCTGTAGATCGCGTAAATTTTTAGTATTTGGGCTAGAGATATTGATTGTAATATAGCTGGCATAAGGATAAACACGTTCTAAACAATAAACGTAATCATCTAAAGCATTTTCCACAGGTGTTATGGCATTTTTGCCAATATTGATTCCTAAAACACCTTTATATTTTGCTCTTTTAACATTTTCAATTAGTTTATCAACGCCATCATTGTTAAAACCCATGCGGTTGATGATTGCCCCGGCTTCAGGCAGACGAAATAAACGCGGTTTTTCGTTACCTAGTTGGGGTTTAGGGGTTACTGTACCAATCTCCAAAAACCCAAAGCCAAGTTCAGATAATGCATCAATATATTCACCATTTTTATCCAAGCCAGCGGCTAAACCAACGGGATTAGAAAGATAAATACCCATACAATTGGTAATCATTTCTTGTCTAGGATATACAAAGCCAAGCAAATGGGCATTATGAACCTTTTTTAAAATTTCCAAGGTCAATTCATGGGCTTCTTCAGGGTTTTTTTTAAATAAAAACGGACGAATAAGGTTATAAGACATGAAAAATTTCCGCGTCGTTAAATTTAAATCAAAATTATATCATAAATTAGTATCAAAACCTAAATAGACAATTTGATTTTATCAGTCATTGAAAATAATGACTCTAAGGCTGAACTGGTATAAAACCCGTTATTTTGGTTGCTAGACCATTAGCAAAAACGGATGTTTTTAACACTTGGCATTCAGCCAATTCAAAATTTTCTGGATGAAGTTCTGTTAATATACCAACCAACTTTGCGATAATGGGCATATGACACACAATGACAATACAACGTTCTGGGAAATTTTCATGGTCAAAAATTTGTCCAAATTCACGTTCTATTAGATTGGCAATATCCAAAACAGCTGCTTTAGGGTCATCATCAGGTGTGATACTATCTAAAAAGGTAAGTTTTGTATTGTGGTTCTGAGTTGTTAAATTTCTTTGTAAAATTTCGGCAGTTTGTTTGGCTCTAATATATGGACTGCTGATAATTAAATCAGGTGCAAAATTAGCTAGAACATAATCGGCGGTTTGTTTAGCTTGTTTTTGTCCAAAATCAGTTAAGGCGCGATCAGCATCATCAGCACAGTAAGGGGCAGCTTGCCCATGTCGGATAAATAATAATTGCATGATAATTTCTCAAATAGTAGCTTAATCAAAAGATCGGTTATTCTAATTATTGTTCTTTATGTCAATGGTCTTTTGGGTTTTGGCATCTTGACTGGCTCTTAAGACTTCTGAAAATTCTTTAGAAAGTTGCTCATTGCTAGCATCATGTGGCATCACAAATTCTACGTCACTGCGAAATCCCGTTTCCATGAGATTGATTGCAACACCAAGTGGTGCTTTATTTTCATACAAAACCATATATAAAGCATGAGTAATTGGCATATAAATCCCAAGTTTGCTTGCTTGTTCATGTACTTGTTTAATGGTGTTAACTCCTTCAGCAGTTTGCCCAAGTTTGGCAATAGCATCTTCTAAAGGCATACCTTTGCCCAACATATTGCCAATTTGATAATTACGGCTAAGAACCGAGTTGCACGTTGCGTATAAATCACCTACGCCAGACAATCCTAAAAAAGTCAAAGGGTTGGCTCCAACCGCCACACCAAAACGGCTCATTTCTGCCAAGGCTCGTGTTAAAAGCATAGCTTTGGTATTTTCGCCAACTTGATAAGCATTCGCCATGCCCATCGCAACCGCATAAATGT
>CAKAQU010000101.1 GCA_916720335.1 uncultured Moraxella sp.
CATCACTTATCAAGTTAAAAAGGACAATTATTATATTGCCAGCGGCTATTACTTAGATGATGGTAAAATTTTTTATCAAGTTTATCGAGTTAGAAATGGCGAAGAACACTATTTAGGTTTTTTATATCCCAAAAAAGATAAGGTAAAAATGGATAAAATTGTATCAAAAATGACTTCATCTTTTTTGAAATATTAATCGTATAAGCTCATAATTTAAAAAGGCGTGTAAAATGAATCCAATAGCTAACAACCCTTATCTTAATGTTCGTCAACCCACCCAGCCCAAAGGTGAAATGGTGCTTAGCTGTGCTGATATTCACCCAGAAAGCACTTTGTCTAATGATTATGTTGCTAATATCTGGGGTTATACAGGCAATAACATCAGTCCAGCCCTAACATGGAGTTATGCACCTGCTAACACCAAAAGTTTCGTACTAACCATGTACGACCCTGATGCGCCCACTGGTTGTGGTTTTTGGCATTGGAATGTATTTAATATTCCTGCAAATGCTACAGGTCTTAAACAAGGTGCTTCAGGTCAATTTACTGATGGTGAAAAAGAACTTAAAAACGATGCAGGGCTCTTAGGTTTTATTGGAGCATTTCCACCCAAAGGTGATAAAGTCCATCGCTATATTTTTACTTTATACGCTTTAAGTGAAATGTTGGAACTGCCCGACACCATCAGCCCTGTAGTACTAGGATTTAATCTAAATGGCAAAGTATTGGCAACAGCAAGCTTGATGGCATATTACAGCTGCTAAATTTGATTTATAGGGGAAATAAAGATATGCATTTATGGATAACTACAATATTGATTTATCACGCCTGCCCATTAAATTTATTTTCAATCAAGAAAAAGTAATCTGGAGTTATAGATGAAAAAATACACCATCGAAACAGGCATCGCCTGCCCTCTTGACCGTGCCAACGTCGATACCGATTTAATCATCCCCAAGCAATTTTTAAAATCCATCAAGCGCACGGGGTTTGGTGATAATTTATTTGATGAATTGCGTTATTTGGATGAAGGCTATTTGGGTCAAGATATTAATAAGCGTCCTAAAAACCCCGATTTTGTACTAAACCAAGAACGTTATCAAGGCGCAAGTATTTTGCTTGCTCGTGATAATTTTGGTTGTGGCTCAAGTCGTGAACATGCTCCTTGGGCATTGAACGAATATGGTTTTCGTACCGTGATTGCCCCAAGCTTTGCTGATATTTTTTATAATAACTGTTTTAAAAATGGCATGTTGCCAGTTATTTTATCTGAAAAAGATGTTGATGAGTTGTTCAAAGAATGCTTTGCCAATATTGGTTATCAATTAACGGTTGATTTAGAAAACCAAAAAGTCATCAGCCCAAGCGGTAAAGAATATCCTTTTGAAGTCGATGCCTTTCGTAAACATTGCTTGTTAAATGGACTGGATGATATTGGCTTGACTTTGCAAAATGCTGATGATATTCTCGCTTTTGAAGCCAAAGCTAAAGCAGAGAGACCGTGGGTGTTTAGAGAGTTAGTCAAATGACCTTTGACATAGAATATATAATGACAGAGCTTGCTAAAAAACGCCCTATTTTTTATTCGGAAGCGGATTTTCAACATGCATTGGCATGGGAAATTCGGGAGAAATATCAGAATATTAATATTCGTCTTGAACAAAGGTTGCTTATATCAAATGAAAAATTTGGTTATATTGATTTGATTTTAATTGATAAAAGTCAAGGCAAAAAAATATTTGTTGAACTTAAATATAAAACCAAAAATTCAAAAATTAAACTCAAAACTGATGGTTATGATGATGAGATTTTTGAATTAAAAAATCACACCGCTCACACTGATAATAAAAAACTGTTTTATCATGATATTGATAGATTAGAATACCTTGTAAGGTCAAATCAAAATAGTGAAGCATATGCTATTTTCTTGACTAATTCTCATCTTTATTATAAGGATGGTTTGACAAATTGCCTACATACCTATAAGAAAGATGTTATTGTGCCAAAATCAATATCAAGTAATCAGAATTTGGCTTGGCTTGATTATTCTGCCATCAAAGATGAGTATGGTGTAGAAAATTTGTTTAAATTTTTGGTGGTAAAAGTTTTAAGATAATTTATTTGTAAATTCAAGGAAAATTCTATGACCAAAAAAATCGCAATTCTAAACGGTGATGGTATTGGACCTGAAATTGTCACCCAAGCTGTCAAAGTGTTAGATAAACTCATTGAGCAAGGACTTGATGTGTCCTATGAATATGGCAAATTGGGCGGGGAAGCCTATGATGCCTATGGCTCACCCTACCCCATTCAAACCCAAGAGCTTTGCCAAAAAGCGGATGCAGTCCTTTTAGGCGCAGTAGGTAGCCCAAAATATGACACGTTAGAACGCCATCTACGTCCCGAGCGTGGACTACTTGCCATTCGCAAGGATTTAAATTTATTTGCCAATTTACGCCCTGCAATTTTGTATAAAGAGCTGGCTGATGCTTCCACATTAAAACCTGAGGTTGTGGCAGGGCTTGATATCTTAATTGTCAGAGAATTGACAGGTGATATTTATTTTGGTGAGCCGAGAGGGATTCGCACGCTTGAAAATGGCGAACGTGAAGGTTTTAATACTATGAAGTACAGCGAATCTGAGATTCGTCGCATCGCCAAAGTTGCCTTTGAGGCAGCCGCCAAACGAAACGGGAAACTATGCAGTGTTGATAAAGCCAATGTTTTAGAGACAACTGAACTTTGGAAAGAAATTTTTAATGAAGTTGGTAAAAGTTATCCTAATGTAGAACTTAGCCACATGTACGTAGATAACGCTGCAATGCAATTGGTGAAAAACCCCAAACAATTTGATGTCATTGCAACAGGTAATATTTTTGGCGATATTTTATCCGACCAAGCGTCCATGCTGACAGGTTCTATTGGCATGCTACCATCAGCAAGCCTTGATGAAAATGCAAAAGGCTTATATGAACCATCACATGGTAGCGCGCCTGATATTGCAGGACAAGACAAAGCCAACCCGTTGGCAACCATTTTGTCATTAGCCATGTTGCTTCGTTACAGTCTAAATGATGAAGTACGTGCTAAACAAGTAGAGAATGCCGTTGAACGCGTATTAGCGAATGGATTTAGAACTGCTGATATTTATGAAGATGGTACAACACTGCTTTCATGCAGTCAGATTGGCGATGCGGTACTCAATGCTTTATAAAACTGACTTAATTTATCCAAAAGTATTTACATTAGTAAAAATGTTTGATAAAATAGCCAAGTTTTTGGGCTCATAGCTCAGTTGGTTAGAGCAGAGGACTCATAATCCTTTGGTCGCAGGTTCAAGTCCTGCTGGGCCTACCATATATACCCTATAAATCATTGATTTATAGGGTTTTTATTATTGGTTTTATCTTAATTGGCTTTATAAGCTCTTACTAATAATCTACCAGCTTTGAAATACATTTATCTCAACACTCCAACACTTTCTCTAATGAAGATTTTTTGATATAATCTGAGTTATTTATTTTATTAATGGAGCTTAATTATGGCACTGGTTTCTTTACGTCAGCTTCTTGACCATGCAGCTGAACATGATTATGGTTTGCCAGCATTTAATGTCAACAATTTAGAGCAAATGCGCGCCATCATGATGGCTGCTGACCAAACTAACTCACCTGTTATCGTGCAAGCATCTGCTGGTGCCAGAAAATATGCGGGCGCTCCTTTTTTACGTCATTTAATTTTATCTGCCGTTGAAGAATGGCCGCACATTCCTGTCGTAATGCATCAAGACCATGGTACCAGTCCTGATGTTTGCCAGCGCTCCATCCAACTTGGTTTTAGCTCAGTTATGATGGACGGCTCATTAAGAGAAGATGGAAAACTCCTGCAAGTTATGATTATAACGTTGGCGTTACTCGCGAAGTGGTCAAAATGGCTCACGCATGTGGTGTATCCGTAGAAGGTGAGATTGGCTGTCTAGGAAGCCTTGAAACTGGTCTGGCTGGCGAAGAAGATGGCGTGGGTGCTGAAGGCGTGCTTGACCACAGTCAGCTTTTGACTTCCGTAGAGGAAGCCCGTCAATTTGTTGCCGATACTGGTGTGGATGCTTTAGCAATTGCCGTAGGAACCTCACACGGTGCTTACAAATTCACTCGACCACCTACAGGTGACATTTTAGCCATCAATCGCATCAAAGAAATTCATGAAGCTCTACCTAACACTCATTTGGTTATGCATGGCTCAAGTTCTGTTCCCCAAGAATGGCTAAAAATTATCAATGAAAATGGCGGACAAATTGGTGAAACTTATGGGGTTCCTGTAGAGCAACTGGTAGAAGCCATCAAACATGGAGTGCGTAAAATTAATATTGATACTGATTTACGTTTGGCTTCAACAGGGGCAATTCGCCGTTTTATGAACGAACATCCAGCAGAATTTGACCCAAGAAAATATTTAGCACAAACCATCAAAGCTATGCAAGAGATTTGTGTTGCTCGCTATGAAGCCTTTGGTTCAGCTGGTCATGCCGATAAAATTCGTCCCATCAGTCTTGAAAAAATGGTAGATTATTACAAAAATTAATATGATTGCTTTAATTAAAGGGCAGGTGCACTCACTGTGTGCGCCTGTTGCTTGTATTCTCACAAACAGTGGTGTGGGTTATGAAATTGAATTACCAATTCCTGATTTTTGTACTTTAACACTTGGTGATGAAGTCAGTTTATTCACACACCTTCATATTCGTGAAGACGCTCAATCTCTTTTTGGTTTTATCGACCAAAAGGATAAAGAAATTTTTAAAAAATTGATTAAAATTAATGGTGTAGGCGCAAAGATGGCATTGGCGATTTTATCTACCTTAAATGGTGATGAGTTAAAACATGCTATTATTTACGATGATGAAACCCTTTTAATTAAAGTACCAGGTATTGGCAAAAAAACCGCTCAAAGACTTATTATTGAACTAAAAGATAAATTAGATAATTTAGAAAATAACACCAAGACACAAACTCACCCTGATATTTCATCCACAAATTTTTCATACATTTCCAAAGAAGTGGAAAGCGCTTTATTGAGTTTAGGTTACAAAGAAAAAGAGGCTCAAATTGCCATTAGAGCGGCTCAAAAGCAGCTTAACAATACTGGCTCTACTTATGATACAGCCAGCTTACTAAAAACTTCTTTAAAGCAATTGTCAGGCTTGTAGTGATTTGATTTAGCCTAATCCAATCAAGAACACAGTCCTAAATTTTGCAAAAATTGATATAATTTATCTGTAAAATATGCATAACCTTGAGGGTTGGCGTGTATTTGGTCAGATTTTAGATTGTTGTTTGATAAAATTTCCGACCAGACTTCACTCAATAAAGGCACATCTGTTAAATCAGCAACTTCTTGATAAATGGGATTATCACTAGCCTTTCCAAATAAGGCACTGGCAGAAATGTATGGTTGAGCAATCAATACAACAGTAATGGATTGTGATTTTAATTGATTGATGATATTTATCAAATTGTTTTTTGTAATTTGTGATGGCACTCCTTTTAATACATCATTACCACCAATACCAAGCAGTACCAGCTTTGGTTTTTTCAAAATCACTGGCTGTAATCTTTTTAAAATATCTTCTGTTGTATCACCATTAACACCATCATTATCTACTTTCCAACCTGTTTTTTGAGCAAGTAGCATGGGGTAGCTTTGTGATTGCTCTGCTCCATAACCAAATGTTAGAGAATCACCCAAAGCTGAAACTAAACTTCCTGAAATTAATGGGCTGAATTTGTGATTTTTATCACAGCCAACCAATCCAACAGCTAAGGCAGCCGTTACCGTCCATAAAAATTGTCGTCTGGATAAATAAAAATGGGACATCATTATGATAATGG
>CAKAQU010000102.1 GCA_916720335.1 uncultured Moraxella sp.
GATTGAAGATTTAGTAGACATACGTGCAGTTGTTCACTTAAGCTCCACAGCAGTACAGACAGCTGTGGGTTATGTGGATGCGCATAGCAAAAAACTGAAAATCATGGCAATTGGTCATGTAAATACTCGAAGTTTTTTTGGTGGTTCAATTGTGAACTCTCAAGAGTTGTCACAAGCAATAGAAGCGTCTTTAAAAGAAGCGACCGATATGGTAAGTATTGATTTTCGTGATGTTGGATTATCCTTTTCAACACCTGCAATGGCAAGCATTAATGGTATGAGTCAGCTTAATTTAACTAATCAACATTACCCAAATCCAAATGGTCGTAAAATTGTTGCTGGCGATGTAAAAAGACTTCTGGATGATATTGAAAAATATTTTAACGAAAAACGATTTGCAGCAATACAAATGAATGTTCAATGCATGGTGCTTGATGATAGCGATAAAATGCTTAAAAATGCGATTGGCATGACTGCAAATAAACTGACTTTAGGTTATCATCTTAATAGCGTGCCATGCAGTTATTACCAGCAAATGAAAGGGTTATTTGCTCAGAGTGGCTTGGGTATTCATCCTGCATTATTTTCTGGCGTTGCCAGTGCTGAGTACGCATTATATGCAGATGAAAAAGAACGTGGTGTGTGTTTTATTAACATTGGGGCAGGTAGTACAAACGTCTGCATTTATAAGCAAAATATTTTGTTGTTCAGTCATTGTTTTGATTTTGGTGGACGTACCATTGACGAACGAATTGCTAAGTGGCTAAATGTATCACTTGATGAGGCAGAATGTCTAAAAAAAGAATACGGTACAGCTGACCCAAGTGGCGTTGCGAAAAGTGAAGTAACTACTCTAAAACGATATGCCCACGAAGGCGAAGTCGTCTTTTTTATTTATGAATTATGTTCCTACATTGAGGAGGAATATTATAGATTGATGGATATGATTTTTACTCAAATCCGAAACAGAGATGAACGTTTTCAAGATTATATAGATTCAGGAGCAGGAATTGTATTATCTGGCGGCGCTACAAATATGAATAAACTAGATACATTGATTGAAAGAAAGTTTAATATAAATGTACGAAAAAGTAGCCAAAACCATACCGTTGGGTTGTGTTCAAAGTATTTAAATGATGATAACATTAAACTGGTAAGAGCTCGTTTAAAAGACAGTAGATTTAACGATGTAATTGGTGCATTATTATATCAGTTTGGTGACGAATTTCAAAAATATGAACAGTTAAAGTATTTTAATGACGAACCAGATGGGCTGTTCCACCGTTTAAAATTAAATAAATTAAAGACCCAGTTGAGTAAATTGAATAAATTAAAAAACTGGATATAAGAAATTGATGATAGGCATGGTAAATAAAACGTAGGGGTGTTATAAATGTCAAAATATGGTATTTCAAATTTAGAAAATGATGATATTGTACCATACAACCAACAAGCTCAATTTTTGGTATTTGGTGTTGGAGGTGCTGGTGGTAATGCAGTTGAGCATATGGTGCAACAAGGGGTAAATGGTGTAACTTTTGTGTGCGCTAATACGGATATACAAGCACTTAATCGATTATCCGTTCCTAATAAAATTCAACTTGGTTTTGAGTTAACCAGAGGTTTGGGTGCCGGTGCAAATCCTGAAGTAGGACGTAAATCTGCTGAAATGGACGAAGAAGCTATCCGTAATGTACTGGCAGGTCATGATATGGTGTTTATCACCGCAGGTATGGGTGGGGGAACAGGAACGGGCGCAGCTCCTGTGGTTGCACGCATCGCTAAAGATATGGAGATTCTTACGGTTGCTGTTGTTACCATGCCATTTGCTTTTGAGGGAGCAAAACGTACGATAGTGGCGCGTTCAGGGCTTGAGCAAGTTTTACAATACGTTGATTCCATCATTACCATCCCTAATGACAAAGTGCTTGATATTTATGGCAATATCGGTTACGAAGAAGCCTTGCGTAGAGCTGATGATGTATTACTACACGCTGTGAATGGCTTAGTGCAAACAGTAAGCACAACAGGTCATATCAATACTGACTTTAATGATATTCGTACGGCGATGACGGCTCGGGGTTACGCGATGATGGGCGTTGGACGCGCTAGTGGCGAAGGGCGTGCAACCAAGGCAACCCAAATGGCGATTTGCTCACCACTGCTTGATGATTTGCGTCTTGAAAATGCTAAAGGCCTATTGGTTAATATCACTTCTGGCATGTTGATAGCTAATGAAGCCATGGAAGTATCAAAAATTTTACAAGATTTGGTAGATTTAGAAAACGGTCATATTTTTTATGGTTTTGTAACCGATGAAAGTATGGGTGACGATATTCATGTAACGGTAATTGCGACAGGTTTGACCGTTGATGATGAGCCTAAAATCAAACCAGCACAAGCTGTCGAAGCAATACGTGAAAACGTTCAGCAGGTTCATGGTGGTCAAGGAGCATCATCTCAGTCGCATCCTTACGCACATCAAGCTGCCCCAATGAAAATGCAGGCTCAAAGCCAAACAGTCATGGATTTTTTAAATAAACAAGCAAAACCATCATAATTAAACCAAAAATGAATATTGATTTGCACAGCCATAGCACATGTTCTGATGGCACCTACTCGCCAAAAGAATTATTAGAATTAGCGCATCGTGCAAACATTCAAACTTTTGCTTTGACTGATCATGATACAATTTTGGGTCTAAAAGAAGCTCACCAGTCAGCAAAGGCATTAGGAATCCGTTTGATTAATGGCGTGGAAATTAGCTGTAAGCATAATTTAACTGGCGGTTATGGTAAAAATCAGGCTGTAACTAAAAGCATTCATGTGGTAGCACTGGATTTTTATGATTCTGAAAAATTGCAAAATAGACTGTCTGTTTTGCAAAATAGTCGGGAAAATCGTGGTCAGCAAATTGTCCAAAAACTTGCAGAAATTCTTGCTCTAAACCCAGACATACTTTGGCAAAAGGTTCTTGTTAAAGCTTGCCACAATCCAAAAGCTGTTGGCAGAGCCCATATTGCTCAGGTTTTGTATGAAATTGGTCAAGTAAAAACTGTACAAGAAGCTTTTGATAAGTTTTTGGCGGATAATAAGCCTGCCTATGTTTCCATAGATGCTATCGGTATGCAGGAGGCAATTGGTCTTATTCATCAATGTGGCGGTTATGCAGTTTTGGCGCATCCAACTCGTTATAATTTATCAGCAACTCGGGTACGCAAACTGATTGCAGAATTTGCCAGTTTTGGCGGTGATGCCGTAGAGCTTCCCAGTCCAACCGAACCCATAAGTACCCGAGCGATGATTGATCGCTGTATTGATGGTCATAAACTTATGGTTTCAGTGGGTAGCGATTTTCATGGAACAAATATGCCGTGGCGAAAATTAGCTCAAGTTGCTTCTTTAAAAGCCAATCAGATTGGCATCTGGACTTGTTTTAGGGGTGATGCTGTTTAATCTATAATTCGTTGATTTTCGGTTATATTTTCACAAAAAGCTGACAAAATACTGGTTGCAAAACTGCCCGCAGGTAATATAAAACTTAACACAAGTGTATCTTCTTCTTTCCAATCCCAAGTCATCTTTTGAGGTAGTAACCGTAAACTTCGCCAACTTAGCTGACTATTTATTTTTAATAACCCTTCAGCTAGATTTATAAATTGTGGTGCATTTAGAATTTTATCTTCTATTTGTCTCGCCAAAAGACTGCTTTTACGCTCACCAATACCAAATAATATGCTGGCAATATGAATATCATGAATGTGCAATCTTTGGTAAATGGTTGAATCAATGTTGTTGGTAAAAATAGAATGACTGCCATCTAAATTAAAAACATCACCTAAAATCGGTGTTTGCCAATTATCTGATTGCTCTCTTTCTTCTAAAATAGCATTAAAAATTAAACCTTTAGCAACAGAAATATATAAAGAATGCTTTTCTCTATCTTTTTTATGTGGTTTGTAAGATTTATTGCTTTTTAATATATCTTCAAAAAATTGATAGGTTTTTTCTATATTAGCGCCATCACGACCAAAACGCTGTTTACCAAAATAATTAGGCACCCCAATTTCTTTTATTTGTTGTAATCGATGATTTATTTTTTCTTTATCGCCAATAACCTTTTTTAAACAAATGGTAAAATGGTTGTGTTTATGAGTGCCACGATTTAATTTTTTATTATGCCAAATATAGTTTAAAATACAAACAAATTCGCCAGCATTTAAATTTTGCTTGCTGATAAAATTATCAAAATCGATATCGGGTTTTTGTTTTTTAGGTATACGTAAACTAAACCATTGGTAGGTTTTGGCATTTCTGTCTTTTAATCCACTATAACCAATATCAGATATGGCGATATTTGCCCATTTTGCTAAAAGACGCGCCACAAATAAGGTATTTAAATTAACTTTTTGTAAATAAATCCACAAATGCTCGCCTTCATGATTAAAATCAATATCTATTTTTTCGGTTACAATAAAATCATCAGGGGTTTGTTTAAATAGCGCAAAGGTCATGGGTTGTTTAATGGAATGTATTTTCATATTTTTTGATAATTTAAGAAATATTAAGATGAGAAAAACGGTTAAAAAACCAAATAATAAGGCATAACAAACTTATTAAAAAAGCAGCATAACCAATATTAATTAAACCAGCGTAATTGATAATGATACCACCTAATAAAGCACCGCCACCAATACCAATATTATAAATGCCCGAAAATAAACTCATAGCAACGTCTGTATAGTTTGACGCTGATTTTAATGTGCGTATTTGCAAAATTAAACTAATTAGTGTTATGCTAATTCCCCAAAAAATTACCAAAGTTCCCCAGGCGATTAATGAATTTTTGGAAATAGCCATAAGAGCTAAGCACAAACATAAACCAAAAAATGATAATGGCAATAAAGATTGTTGGAATTTTTCATAAAATTTACCAAAAATCATGCTGGCAAGCATACCAGAAACGCCAAAAACAAGCAAAATTGTAGTCGCGGTATTGGCAGTAAATTGATTGATGTGTATCATAAATGGCTCAATATAACTGTATGCACTAAAATGAGCTGTTACACCAAGCATGGTGAGTAAATAAATGATTAGTAGGGTTTTATTTTCTATAACTTTTGGTAAGCTTGCTAAACTGCCCGCATTTTTACTAGGTAATTTGGGTAGTATTTGAGCAATTATTAACATACAAAGAAGTCCAAAACTGCCAATTACCAAAAATGTAGCTTGCCAGCCCAGAGATTGCCCTAAAAGCCGACCCAAAGGCAGTCCCAAGATTGTGGCAAGCGCTGAACCTGTTGCGAGCATACCTAAAGCTATGGTTTGTTTGTTTTTTGGTGCAAGCCTAACAACCAAACTTGCAGTAATTGACCAAAAGATTGCATGGCTGAGTGCAACACCCGCTCGAGAAATTAGCAATATGGTAAAATTGGGTGAAAATACAGTTACTAAATGACTGACAACAAAGACAAAAAATATTAATAAAAGTAAAAATTTGCGTTCCATCTTAGCAGTAATAAGCATGGCGGGTAACGATAGCAAAGCTACAATCCATGCATAAACTGTCATCATAATACCTGTTTGGGTGGCGCTTTGATTAAAACTTTCACCAATATCAGATAGTAAAGCAATGGGAATAAATTCTGTGGTATTAAAAACAAATGCAGATAGAGCAAGCACCATCACTCTATAGGTGCGAACTTGATTATTTTTGTCTAAAATAGCTTGTTGTGAATGGGTCAAATTAGATTGTTTGGACATTATTTTGATAAAATTATGAATTATAACAATTTATTTGTTATAAGTTAAGAAAAATAAATGACCTTGATAAAAGTCATTAGTTTAAGATAGTTTAC
>CAKAQU010000103.1 GCA_916720335.1 uncultured Moraxella sp.
GTTTAGGAGCGGTTTTAGTGGGTTTGTCAATGGGTGTATGGGTGGGAATTTTTTTGGATGAATCTGGATGATGAATCTTGGCAGATGATTTTTTTGCTACAGCCACATTAAAATTAACTTCATGAATGCCTAGATTTTGACATTTTAGACAAATGGCTTGATATAAATCTTCCAAGGCTTTTTTGTTATCACCAACATCCAAAATATCAGTATCAATCATTAAATCAATATCTAAAACATCATTATGAATATTTTTTTTCTCAATATAGTGATGAAATGATTGATTGTATAGAGTGCATTCATCTAATATTTGATAAATTGCTTTTTCGTTGATTTTATTTTTTTTAAATGGATTAAACATGATTGAATTTTCCTCATTTATAAATGATGATGCCAATATAACGTTTGACAATTTAAATTAGTATTATTTTCTAAGGCATTTTCTGTAGTAGAATTATCTAAATCAGAATAAGTCAACAAAATAAACCCTTTTTTTATCAATTCCAAAACCGCTACAAAACTGACAATAACCCCAATTTTTCCTTGTTTTTTATCTAAAATTTCTTGAAAAGTTGCACAGCCTTTCTGGCTTAGGTAATAACTAATTTTGGCAATGCGTTCAGATAAGGGTACAGGGTCAATGCTGACCGTATGCATTTGATAATCAGGTTTGATTTGCATGGTAATTAAGCTGTCTACAAGTAGTTGAGCCGAATATTTTTGAATGGGTTTTTGATGGGTTTGTGGTAGATTGATGTAGGATAAAAAAACGTCGCGTTCAAGACGAATTAAATTATCTAACTGTTTAGCAGTTTCTTTAATTTGAGCATATTCTTCTAAACGCTGAATTAGGCGCGCTTTTGGGCTAATTTCATCACTAATATGGTTAGATTTAGGTAGTAATAATTCGCTTTTTATCGCAATAAGCGTGCTTGCCATTAATAAATAATCACCTGCCAACTCAAAATAACTTTCGTCTAAATTTTTAATATAATCCAAATATTGTTCAGTAATGGGTAAAATTGCCATTTCTAAAATATCAAAATTATTTTTTTTAACCAAATATAATAAAAAATCTAACGGCCCTGCAAATTGTTCCAACCAAATTGCAAAGGCTTGAGGGGGGATGTATAAATCATTAGGCAATGTATTGATGGGCGTATCAAAAATACGCACATCTTTAATATCGTAAAACTGGACTACAGATTTTTTATTCATAAGGTATTATTTTAATTTTGCTAAAGGTTTAATACCAATCGCTCTGCGAGTTTTATCCAGTTGTTTTTGAGCAGCTCGGCGAGCTTTAATTGCTCCCATTTGTAAAATTTCTTCTAACTCTTTGGGGTTATTCATCAATTCTTGATAGCGTTTTCGCATTGGGGCAATTTCATTGTTAATTTTATGAAATAAAATATCTTTGGCTTCGCCCCAGCCAATACCTGCCTGATAACGCTTGGCAAGCTCATCAATCTCAGCTTGGCTACCAAACGCTTTGTAAATTTCAAAAATATTGCAGCGATTCGGGTCTTTAGGCTCTTCAGGAGCTTGGCTATTGGTTACAATTTGAGCAATGGATTTTTTAAGAGCTTTTTCAGGGTCAATTTGTGGGTTACCATCGCCAAACAAAGGAATGGTGTTTCCGTAAGATTTACTCATTTTTCGCCCATCAAGTCCTGTTAAAAGTGGCGTACTCTCATCAACGACCGCATTTGGTAAGACAAATAATGGTTTGTATTTAAAATTAAATGTGCCTGCAATATCTCGCGCCATTTCAATGTGCTGAATTTGGTCTTTGCCAACGGGTACGTCAGTTGCACCAAACATTAAAATATCAGCACTCATCAGCACAGGATAGCTAAATAGCCCCATACTCACTCCGAAATCTGGGTCAGTATCGTCTTTTTGAGTATTGATATCAACCATTGCTTTGTAGGCATGTGCCCGATTCATCAAACCTTTGGCACAGCTACAATTTAAAATCCATGCAAGTTCTGGAATCTCAGGAATGTCTGATTGTCGGTAAAAGGTAACTTTTTCAGGGTCTAAACCACAGGCTATCCAAGTTGCAGCAATGGCTTTGGTGGAACGGTGAATTTCTTCGGGGTCAAAGCATTTAATAATGCCATGATAATCTGCCAAAAAAAAGAATGCGTCTCCAGTATTATTTGCAATGGCTTGCTTGGCGGACAAAATAGCGGGACGAATTGAGCCAACATAATTGCCTAAATGAGGAATGCCAGTTGTGGTAATGCCAGTTAAAATGCGTTTTTTGCTTTTGATGTCAGTGTTTTGAGGGTTGGTTTGGTTCATACGATACTCAATGTGATAATTTGTGTTGATGAAATTTTTTGGCTTTTAAATGTTAAGTGATTTAAAAACTTATATTAAATTATTGGTAAAAATTAGCCCCATCTTGTTGGGTTTTAAATCGTCGATGAAACCACATCCACTGAGAAATGTCCTTTTTGATGTTGGTTTCAAACATGTCGTTGATGCGCTGGGCATCAAAAATTTCATCACTGCTTGGATAATTTTCTAAGGCAGGCGTTAGACTGATATGATAATGGGGGCGCTTGCCTTTCGGGATGTTGTCAGGCGTTTGACGTATCATATCCATCACCATCACTACAGGAGGATTCTTTTTATTACCCAGTTTGGCAAGTCGTCTTTGTGCGGTGATGGTGGCGGCTGGAACACCAAAAAATGTTGCCATTACTCCATGTTCTAATCCAAAATCTTGGTCAGGACTGTACCAAATAACCTTACCGTCTTGAATGCGATGAATGAGTTTTTTCATATCGCGATTACTGATTTGCTCATCAAAAATCCGTCTTCGGCTGTTATAAATTAGGTATTCCAAAAAAGGATTGTTTTGCTTACGATACACACAATCGGCAGCAAAAAATTGCGTACATAAGCGCCCACCTAAATCCAGCGTGGTGTAATGACCGCCTAGTAAAATCACCGCTTTGCCTTGTTTTTGGGCATTGACAAGGTGCTGAAGCCCTGAGATGCTAAACGTGCGTTTAAATACATTGGGTCTGTACCATGCGCATAACGATTCAAAAATGCCAATCCCTTGATTGACAAAAACTTGTTTGGCGATTAAAAGCCGTTCTTCTTCACTTTTTTTAGGAAACGCAAGTTTAAGATTGGTCAGTGTGTCTTTAACACGCGATTTGACCAGTAAAAATGCAATCTCTCCGAATTTTCTGCCAATCATAAACTGAAAACGCAGCGGCAAATAAATCAGTGGAAAAATTAGCAAAATTGCTAACATAATCCCCCAATTTTTAGGGTGTAAAAATTGCCATTGCCAATCTGCTTTTTTTGCAATCTGAGTTTGTTTGTGGGTGTCAGTTAAGTTTGGCATTTTAGTAATATCAACCGCTTGCGATTGTTTATCACCACAACTTCCACAGCAGGATTTTTCACTCATGACCACTCCGTTATTTAGTAAGATTTTCCAACTCATCCCAACGTTCTAATTTGGTAAGTAACAACGTTTCTATGTCTGTTAAGCGCTCACTGTATTTGGTAGCCAGTGCTAAATCTTGCACAAATAACGTCCCATCAGCTAATTTTTCATTTAAGTTTTGTTGTTCGGATTCTAATTGTTCAATTTCATCAGGTAACGCATCCAGTTCCCTTTGTTCTTTATAACTTAATTTACGTTTGTTTTGAGTGTTTGATTCAGCTTTATTGTCGTTTTTGGCAGATTTAGGTTGTGTTTTTTCTGCTTTTTGGGTTTTTGGTTTTTGAGTTTGTTCATCTTGTCTTTGTTTTTGGATTAAATAATCTTGATAACCGCCAACGTATTCAGACACCACGCCTGCATCATCTTTGTCTGTTTCAAAAACCCAAGTTTGGGTAACAACGTTATCCATAAACGCTCGGTCATGGCTGATAAGCAAAATTGTACCGTCAAAATTGATGACATATTCTTCTAAAAGCTCAAGTGTCGCCATGTCTAAATCGTTAGTTGGCTCATCAAGTACCAAGACATTGGCAGGTTTTAAAAGCTGTTTGGCAAGCAGTACTCGGGCTTTTTCGCCGCCCGATAATGCCTTGACAGGTGTTCTGGCGCGATTAGGCGTAAATAAAAAATCTTGCAAATAACCTAAAATATGGGTTTTTTTGCCATTGACTTCAATATAATCTGAACCTTCTGAAACGTTTTCAGCGACAGATTTTTCAAGGTCTAACTGTTCTTTTAATTGGTCAAAAAATGAGACCGTGATATTGGTGCCAAGTTTGATGTTACCCGCCGTTTTTGCGCTATCATCAAGTCCTAAAATGGTTCTGATTAAGGTGCTTTTACCAACACCATTTTGACCAATAATGCCAACTTTATCACCACGCATCAGTAGGGTATTAAAATCTTTAACTAAAATCTTGCCATCATATTTCAAGGTTAAATCGCTAATTTCGCAAACGATTTTACCTGATTTTTCACTGTTATTTTGTACTAAACTAACATTTCCCACCACATCGCGACGAGCTTTGCGTTCCTCTCGTAAGGCTTTTAAAGCACGCACGCGCCCTTCATTACGAGTTCGCCGAGCTTTAATGCCTTGCCGAATCCATGCCTCTTCTTCAGCAAGTTTTTTGTCAAAATCAGCAAAGGCTTTGGCTTGAGCTTGCAATTCTAACTCTTTTAATTCTTGATAGCGAGCGTATCCACCCACTCCAAGCGATACATCGTAGCTGGATAATTGACCGCGGTCTAATTCAATAATGCGTGTGGCTAAATTACCCACAAATTTACGGTCGTGAGTGATGAATAAAACCGTTAAATTTTGAGCTAAAAGATATTTTTCCAGCCAATCAATACTTAAGACATCTAAATGGTTGGTTGGCTCATCAAGTAGCAATACATCAGGACGCGTAACCAAGGCTTGTGCTAAAAGCACACGGCGTTTGCGTCCACCTGATAATGTGCTTAATTTGTCATCAGGATTTAACCCCATGGTGGTCAAAAGCATTCGGGCGTTTCTTTCTAAGTCCCAACCATGCAAATCATCAATTTGATGTTGTAAATATGCCATTTCATCACAAGCATTCATATCGCCATTTGTGCATTTTTGGGCGCTTTGGTGGTATTTTTGTAATAAATTAGCAAGGTGTTTATCGCCGTTCATGACGATACTAAGTAAATCATCGTCGCCATCAGGCACATCTTGAGCAAGCATGGCAATTTTTGTGCCATTATTGATGATGATTTCACCAGAATCGGGGGTTTGCAGTCCCATGATGAGTTTAAATAAAGTGGATTTACCCTCGCCATTTCTGCCAATCAAGCATACTCGTTCGCCAGCATTAAGACTGAAGTTTACGCCGTCCAAAATCGGAGCAACTCCAAATGCCAAATGAATATTTTTTAGATGAATCAACGCCATAAATTTTTTAAAAATGATAAAATTAGTCATTATAGCAAATTTTATAAAGGCTGGGAAAAACTTATGCAAGAGCTGATAGATTTACAAATTAAAATTGCGTATTTAGAAGACATGCTCGAAAGCTTAAATCACGTGATTGCTGTTCAAGATAAACAGCTGATGGATTTGCAAGCCCAATTAAAATTGATTTATACCAAATTAGACAACCTTAATCATGACCAAAATGGCATTGCTCCTTTTGATTTGCTTGCCGACAAGCCACCACATTTTTAGGATAAACTGCAAATCGTTGTAAAAAATCGCTATTTTTACAAAATCAATGATTTTTTGTTTGTATTTTGTGTTTGCTTCCGATAAAATAGCCAAACTTTTCGTACACTTGTTTACAATAAGTGTACACCATGAATTAGTAAAAATGAAAGTGATGTAATTTGGAG
>CAKAQU010000104.1 GCA_916720335.1 uncultured Moraxella sp.
ATTGTTGAGAAATCAGCACAATACCAGCCTTAGTTTTTGCTAAATCATTACTGTATTTTGCACTGGATAAAAATGCAATGGAGTTATCATCAGCACTGGATAAATCTGCCACTTTATTAACCGATTTATCCAAGGATAACAAAGATTGCTTGTTGATGACAGGCTGACAAAGTTCAATATTTTGAATAAGTTTATCTAAGGTTATCATCAGAATACACTACCAATTTGGAATTGAACTTTTTCAGTTTCATCGTTTGCTTTGTCATTTAGTGGTTGAGCATAGCTTAATGAAATTGGTCCGATTGGTGTATACCATGTTACACCCACTCCTGCACTGTAGCGAATCTCTTTATCTTGTTGAACATAGGTCAAATCATTAACATTAGTTAAACCCAAAATACCCACTGTTTGTTTATCTAATTTACTGGTGTCATAAACTTGACCTGCATCCACAAACAGCACGGGACGCACCTGATTTACCCAATCGCCCTTAAATGGCACAGGTAAAATCAATTCCATTCCACCTGTAACTAAAGCATTACCACCGATTTCTTCACCACGAACGGTTCTTCTGCCATTAGCTAGATATATATAGCCTTGTGATTGTGGTCCTAAAGTTGATGCCTCATAACCACGTACCGAACCATAACCACCTGCATAAAAGTTTTCATAAAATGGTAAATTATGACCGTAACCTAACTTCGTCCACCCACGCAGTACCGTACCTTTCCACATTGGAAAATAAATATTGCCACGATACACCGCCTTTTGATAGGTTTGGTCGCCAAAACCCAATGTTAAGTCCAAATTATGACTCATGCCCTTGGTTGGAAAAACTGGTTTATCCAAACTTGAATAACTCCAACCCAACATCCCGCCATAAATCATATATTTATTGGAAAAAGACGCATCCGAACCATTAATGTTTGCTGTGCCGCCATCACTCAATAATTGCTTAATGTTTGCAATGCCCATATAAGGACCGCCACGCACTTTGGTGCTATCCAAGGTAAAGCCACCATTTAAACGTTGATGTTCATTAATTGGGTAGCCATACGCCAAAGATACACCATAAGAGTCCAGCACATAGTTACTAATATTGCTGTTATCGTATTTGGTTTTTCGATAGTAAGCATTAAGACTTTGTGACACTCCATTAATAGTAAAGAATGGGTCTGTCAAACCTAGACTATAACTATCGCGAGTTTCTGAACGTGAAAATGATGCGGTTACTTTGTTACCCGTTCCCATAAAGTTGTTTTGTGATAGGTCTGCTTGGAACGTAATACCGCCACTTTGTGAATAACCTGCTGCAATGGTTGATGAACCTGATGGCTGCTCTTCAACCATATAATTCACATCCACTTGGTCGGGACTATTGGGTACAGGTTTAACATCAACTTTAACGTCCTTAAAAAAGCCAGTACGCATTAAACGCACGCGCGATAATTGAATTTTTTGGTTGGATGCCAATGCGCCTTCTAGCTGTCTCATTTCGCGACGAAGCACTTCATCTTTGGTTTTTAGGTTGCCTGTAAAATTAATGCGACGTACATATACAGGGCGTACTGGATCAATGTAATAATCAATATCTACTGTGTGTGTTTGGTCGTCAATGCGGCTAATTGGGCGGATTTGGGCGTAATAATAGCCATCATCTCCAAATTTAGAAATGATATCATTGGTGGTTTGGTCAAGGTCTTTTTGCGAATAAATCGCCCCTTGTTTAAATTTCACCATGTTTTGTAATTCTTCAGTCTTATAGGTAGGATTGCCTAAAAACTGAATTTTGCCAAATTTATATTGCTCACCTTCATTGATACTAACTTCAATAAAAACTTTTTGCTTCGCTTCATCAATATTGAGTATTGCCTGACCAACATCTACACGCACAAAACCTGCATTTAAATATTTGGCTTTGATGTTTTCAACACTGGCGTTTAATTTTTCTTGAGTATAGCGATTTGCCCTTGATAAAGGATTGATGGTTTTATCTTTTAATGCCAATTCTTCTTTAAGTGATTTGCTGCTAAAGTACTGATTACCAATAATATTAATATCTACTACTTTGGCGGGTTTTCCTTCTATAAATTTTAAATCCAATTTAACGCGGTTACCGTCCAGCTCAGTTTGCTTAACCTCAATATCACTATTATAATAGCCTTGAGAAATATACTGGTTTTCAAGCTCGCTTTCTAACGCCTGAATTGTGGATTGTTTAAGCACATTACCCACTGCAAGACCTGTACTTTTTAAACCCTGCTCAAGTCCATCTTTAGGGATGAGTTTATTGCCCTCAAATTTTAACTCAGCAATGACGGGGCGTTCGGTTACATAAAAAGTTAATTTTTCTCCTTGTACATCTGCTTGAATGTTGGAAAATTGTTCAGTATCGTATAAAGCTCGGATGCTATTTGCTAATGCCTCATCGCTAACCATCTGTCCTTCGGTGATTGGCAAAGCGACTTTTAGACTTTCAGGAGTTACTCGTTTTAATCCAGAAAACGCAATTTCTTCAGCAACAAAAGATTCTGCTGAAGCTGTAGTCGCCATCACTAGAAGCACTGATGAAGTGATTGATTTTTGTATAAAATTGCTAAACTTAGAATAACGCATATATTTTTTCCGTTATGTGAATACAATACTGATTGCAGTAAATTAAGCTAAAAAGGTCAATTTGGCAAGCATAAATCAGGTTTTTTACTAAATTTTCATAAAATAATCAGATTATCAATGGGTTAGCCAAAAATTCGTAGTATATCATTACCAATTGCTAAAATCATGAAACACAAAAGCAAGGTAAAACCAACACGAAAACCGGTCATTTGCACTTTTTCTGACATTGATTTTCTAAAAATCAGCTCGTAAGTGTAAAATACCAAATGCCCACCATCAAGCACAGGAATTGGCAGCAAATTTAACACCGCCAAGCTTAAACTAATCAGAGCCATAGTTGATAATACTTGTTGCCAGCCCATCTCAAAACTGTCCTTTGAGACTTCAGCAATTGTAATTGGTCCTGATAGATTATCCAGACCAATCATGCCCATTATCATTTTACTCATGGATGATAACGTCATTACGGCTAGCTCATAGGTTTTGACAAATGATTTTTGTATCGCCTCAATTGGTGTATAGGAAATTTTACTGATGAATTCTTCAGGAACTTTAACATCTTTTGGCGGTTTGATGCTAGCACCAATCTGTCCTATGCGCTGACCATTTTCTTTGGTAGCTCGTGGCATGACTTTAATATCTTGAGCAACCTCATTTCTTAGAACTGAAAAAGTTAAAAGCACTTCGGGATTTTTACGCACGATAGTAGTAACATCAAACCAGTCATCAACTTTTTTACCATTGATATGAGTAATTATATCCCCTGACTTTAAACCCATCAAAGCACCCGCTCCATCAGGTGAAAGTGTATCAATGATAGGCAAAATATAAGGTCGGTATGGCAACGCCCCTAAGGCGGTTAAGGGGTCAAACCCTTTTTGCTCGCCTTGCATAAAATTAGCAACTGCGATTTGAGTGGTTTTTGATTGATTATCTGCGGTTGTGGTCAGCTCAATCACTCCTGACTCACCCATACGATTCGCCAGTTTATAATTAATATCATTCCATGTTTCTACCATTTGCCCATCAATTGCAACAATTTTATCGCCAATTTGTAAACCAGATTTTGAAACCGGTGAATCAGCAATAATACGTCCAATTTTGGTGTTTAATTGCTCACTTGGCTGTAAAAAAAGCACAAAAAATAACAAAATAGTGATGATAAAATTCATCATAGGACCTGCCACCACAATGGCAATTTTTTTTAGTGGATGCTGGTTATTAAATGCCAAATGTTTTTCATCATCAGCTACTTCACCCTCTCGTTCATCCAACATTTTGACATAGCCGCCCAAAGGAATCAGACCAATGCGATATTCTATGCCTGTTTTTTTGCTCGTCCAACCAATAAGTTTTGAACCAAAACCGATTGAATAAGTCAAAACCTTGACTCCACAAAGCCGCGCTACGATATAATGACCCCACTCATGCAAAGCAATTAAAGGGGTTAAGACAAAAAGCGCCGCTAAAAACATCAAAATTGCTGTCATCATTGTCTGCCTATTATCCTATTTTATTTTGCTGTTTATGATGGCTTCACCAGTCAAACGAGCATGCTTATCAAAAGCCAAAATATCATCCAAATCATTAAAAGTTTGGCATAAAGACGATGATAATGTTTGATGATTAAGCGATGCTTCCACAACATCAGCAATGTCTGTCAAAGCAATTTTTTCTTGTAAAAACGCTGATACTGCCACTTCATTGACTGCATTTAAGACAATACAAGCTCCATTACCTGTTTTTATTGCCTCACGTGCCAGCATCAAGCACTTGAATTTTTGAATATTAGGAGCGATAAATTCCAATTGTGCCATATCAAATAAATTCAGTGGCATAACACCACTTTGAATGCGCTTAGGGTAAGCCAAAGCATGAGCAATGGGTGTCTTCATATCAGGCGTGCCACACTGAGCCAACAGTGAACCATCAATATATTCAACCAAGGAATGTATGATGCTTTGAGGATGAATAGCAATATCAATCTTACTTTCATTTAGATTAAATAAATGACAAGCTTCTATCAGCTCAAGCCCTTTATTCATCATAGTAGAGCTATCAATAGAAATTTTTTGCCCCATAGACCAATTGGGGTGTTTCACTGCCTGAGCAACGGTTGCTGTTTGCATTTGCTCATAGCTTTTGTACAAAAAACTACCGCCGCTTGCCGTTAGCCACAATTTTTTTATACCCAAATCAAGATTATGAATGTGCGTATTATTTTCTTGAACGGTTCTGGGCAAACATTGAAAAATGGCATTATGTTCGCTATCTATGGGTAAAATAGTTGCGTTTGATTGTTTGGCGGTTTGCATCATTAAATCGCCCGCCATTACAAGGCTTTCTTTGTTGGCAAGTAAAACTGTTTTTCCAGCCTTAATTGCAGAAAATGTGGAAATCAGTCCTGCTGCACCAACGATTGCCGCAACAACTTTATCCACCTTTTTATCACAAGCGATGGCACAAAGCCCTTCTTGTCCTGAAACCACGGTTGTATCAATTTTAGCAACTGCCAGTTGCTTAGCAAAATCTGTTTTGTCTTTATCTGCCACACAAACCATTTGTGGGCGAAATTCTTGGCATAATTCAAACAGTTTTTGGGTTTGACTAAATCCTGACAAAGCAAATATTTGATATTTATCTGCATGTAATCTTATCAAATCTAGTGTACTTGCACCAATTGAACCTGTTGCTCCTAGCAGACTAATATTTTGCTTTACCATAAGAATTATTTATCACAATAAAAATACATCATTTTAGCATAAAAGTATAAAAAAACTAAATATCGATTCATCGCATAAAATTACATATATTTACTTATTTTTACTAATTTAACAAATATATTATTAAATTGCATAATTATGTTGCTTTTTATATATTTTTATATTAGTATTAATGGGAATGATAATCGATAGTTAGTTGATTATCATGATTTTATATTTGTTTTGATAGGAATGAAATCATGAATCACCTTAAAATGAGTTTATTGGCTATTTCTTGTGCAGCAATTTTAACAGGCTGTTCAAGCTCTGATGATACGCCAGCCGCCCCAACCAAGATGGTACAACCGGGTACGCAAAATTCGGGTAATGCTGGAACAAATAACAATTCAAATTCAAATAGCAGTCAAAATTCGTCCACTGAGCAAACCAAACAGCCTGAAACCAAACAGCCTGAAACCAAACAGCCTGAAACCAAACAGCCTGAAACCAAACA
>CAKAQU010000105.1 GCA_916720335.1 uncultured Moraxella sp.
AAGACACACACATCAAGAAACGGTCAAGCTGAGATTCTGGTAATGGATAAACGCCCGCCTGCTGAAGTGGGTTTTGGGTAGCAATGACAAAAAATGGTTTTGGCAGTGGATAACTTTGACCATCTTGAGTTACTTGTTTTTCTTCCATAGCTTCCAATAAAGCGGATTGGGTTTTTGGGCTAGAACGGTTAATTTCATCAGCCAACAATAATTGAGTAAAAATCGCTCCTTGACGAAAGTAAAATTCTTGTTTATGGCTATCAAAAACCATTGTTCCCAAAATATCAGCAGGTAACATATCGCTGGTAAATTGCACCCGATTAAAATCCATACCTAAGAGCTGAGCCAAACTATGTGCTAGTGTGGTTTTACCCATACCCGGCAAATCCTGAAGTAATAAATGTCCATCTGCCAACAAACATGCTACCGCCAGTTTTACTGCTTGTTCCTTATCTAAAATGATTTGATTCAATGTGTTTAGTAGAATTTGAATTTTTTGCTGGATAAATGTTGAAGAATTCATCAAAACTTCCTTTATTATTTTTTTATTTGATACATAAACAAAGCCAATAAAACAACCAAGCATAAACATAACTAAAAAATCAGGAGTCTAAAAGACTCCTGTCAGTTTAATGTGTTTGTTAGGCTTCAGCAGGTGGAGCATATACAATTTGACTGTCGGCAGGTTGCAGATAATTGCCTTGTAAAAACTTCACGCCTATAGACCAAGCAGTAGACATCGTAGAAGGGTCTTCAATATACGGCATCAAAACTCCAACATGATGTTCATTAGCGCTATCTACCAAAGATTTTAAAGCATTTAGATTGTCTTCACGGTGCAAATCTTTAGTATAACTTCTGGCAAGCCTTGCAGTTGCTGGTGCTAGATGTTCCAACACTTCCAAAGATTTAGCAGTACTGCCAAAACTATAAACACCCAAGCGGCAATTAATGTTTTGTAAAGCGATGAATTGTCGTTTTGCAATTGCCATATAGTCAATCAGTTCTTGTTCATTGAACTGCAAACTCACCACATCACTACCACCGCCAATGGCTTGTACTAATTTGGTTACATTGCTTGCCAAGGCACTGTCTTCAAGTGATGCCGATGATAAACTGATTAAAAGACGAGTGTTGGCATGCATTTTTCGTACCATCGCCAAATTTTTACACGCATTAATCAACACCCAGCGGTCTAATGCCATGCAAAGCCCATGCTTTTTAGCAATTGGGGCAATTTTTTCCAATGTCATCAAGGTACCATCTGCTTGTGGCAAGGTTACATAAACTTCAAACAAATCATTATTATCCGCCTCGATATCGTAAATTGGCTGATAACTTAATTTTAATGTATTGTTTGTTAAAGCATTTTTTAAATACTCACCCATCAGCTCTTCGTCTTCGCTAGCAATTTGGCTGATATCAAATACTTTTACTTTATCTAAAGGTTCGCCTTCAGGGTCAATATCATGCGCAGTATCTATAGCGCGCTCCAAGATTGTTTGCGGTTCTGGTGAATTGATATCAATCATGACAATACCAATGGATAAACTGGTGGTTACTGTACGAGAACCTACCTCAATCAATAGACTCGATGCTTTTTGACAAACCAATTGAGCAAGTTTGACAACTTCTTCTTGGTTGATATCGTGGATTAAAACCGTAAAACTGGTATCACCAAAACGGCAAACGGTCGCATCCACTTTGTCAAAGTGTTCACTAAGCAAGTATGATATTTGTTTGACAGATGCATCAACACCCGTGAGTCCCGTACTTGAACTAATCTTGCCCATATTATCCATACGTACATACAGCAAACTGGCAAGGTGGCTATCGCCATTGATGACTTGACGGTAAGCTCTAGATAACATTTCGTCAAATGCCAAGCGGTTATACAACCCTGTTAAAACATCTTGACGTTCTGCTTCTGCTAATTTTTTAATTAATTCAGCATCACCAACTTTATTTTGCTGAATAATCATTTGTGTTACTGGCTCACCCTCTAAAGTCGCTGCCGCCAATTGTAATTTTGAAGCAAAAGTTGAGCCATCGGTACGTTTGCTCTCAAAATTAAACTCAACTTGCTTGCGGTCGCCTTTACTAAAACGACTTAAAAACTGCTTAAAACCTTTAACATCATCGCCGCTGGCAAATAAATCTACCACAGGCACACCAATGATTTCTTCTATAGAATCATAACCAAACATCTCAAGATATGGGTCGTTGGCGTAAATGTGCACCCCTTGGTCAATATATGCCACTGCTGATTTTGAGTTTTTGATTAAAATATTAGCACGCTGTTCAGCTTCTCTTAAGATATTTCTTAAGTTTTGGGTTTGGCGTTTGCTTTTGATAAAATCGGCTTGTAAACATATTGCCATAACGATTCTATCATCTTGCCCTACAACCAATGATTTTATCATGTTGCCTGAAATCAATTCAGCATAACCAAATTCATTGATGGTTGCTGCCTCTTCACTTTTTACCAGCTCAATAATTGGCAATTCAACATTTTGCTCTTGAATAATTCCTACTACATCCGTCAAAGTCAAGTCATAAGCCCGATTAAAAATTAGCACATCCCATTCATGACGCAAAATTTTAATAAATTCAGCTTTTTCATCCAAAAAACCTAAATTCACTTTATCATAATATGCATACAGTATTTTGACCAAATTTTCAGCATACATTTGGTCTTCATCAATCATCAATAGGTTTAAAGTTTTTTTGGTCACTTTGGTTTACCCGACTCTGTTACAAATTATAGTTTATTGTTTATCCAAATTATCCGTTAAGACGTACAATTTGATATTGTTCTACTTCATCAGTAGAAAGCAAATTGCGTTCCAATCTTAACTCTATTTCTTTGACGCCTGTTCTCATCAACAATAAATCCCCTACTTTAAAATAACAACGTGGAATAATCAGTGTGCTTTGATGGCCAGGTTCATCGCCCTCAATCAATAAAGCATGTACGTAATCTTGACCTCTATCATCATGGCTTAATAAACGCACACCTGCTGTCAATAAAATCCGGCCAAGTAATCGACCATCGACTTCAACATTATCTAAATATTTATCCACCCACTGAGCCACGCCAAGCTTCCAAGGATTTTTTTGGGTACTATTTTCTGATTTTAAAGCAAAAATCCCAAAAACTTGTAAAAAATTTCTTTGAATATTAGAACTACCATCAATCGCCTTACCAAATGGTGGATTGACATAATAAAATCGTGTCAAAATATCACTTTTGCTGCTAACAATTACCCTTTCTTGTGGAAAATCTTGATGTAATAGTTGTTTAATTTGTTTAGGCTGAGTGTCTTGAATGTTTGATAAGTCAATGACTTCAGCAAGCGTTTTGCCACCTGAAATTTCATAAAAAATCGCCCCAAATCCCGTTAAAAGCAAGTTTGGTTGTTGTCCAATACGGTCAATCTTATCTTGTTTGGCATAACGGTCAAATGATAATAACGCCAATGTCGCCAAGCGTCTTTCAAAAATCGCCTGCGCATAATTACTGATGTATTTACCTGATTGAATTTTCTTAAGCTGGCTTACCAAGGCTGACGCATCAAAAAACAAACATTGATATTCTTCACTGTATGGATTGACAGTAGCATAAGGCGTAATAAATTCTGGCGGATAATTTCCTGATAAATTGACAAATAAGCGTAACTCGGGACGAGCCTCAAAAGTGCTCTGAATCAAATTAACCCAATCTGGTAATATTTTAAACATCATCAACATATCTTGACGACGATACGCAAAAAAATTGATAAAACTAGCAATACAAGCCTGCTCATAACGTCCATTGATGGAATTTTTCGCACTTGTATTGGCGCTTTTTGTCATTTTATGATAAGCAATGTCTTCTTGTACGGCTCGCAAATACCAAAAATTTAACTGCTGCCAAACAATTCTTGGAGTATGCTCATAATTTAAAGCAAATTCTAAAATTATCTTTAGATATAAACCCATCATATGATAAATACTAGCAGTAATGAGTTTTTTGGCATCTGAGCTCATACTGACTACTTTTTTTAGCCAGCCTGTTTGATTATAAAAACCATCATCACTATCTTGGTGTAAGTGAATATAAGCTCGCGTAGCAATATTTTTATAAATCAAAATCATCAAAAAATACAAATCACGCACTTCAAAAACACTTTTTTGCTGCTCACTGGACAATACCCGATGTTCATAAACATAATCATGATGCAGCATACTCACGGTTTGATCCACACAGCTGGTTAGTCCCGACATAATACGAAATAATACATTCTCACCAATATCAGCTACCAAAAGATTGTTTAACAAATCCCGTAATCGTTGGTATTTTTCGTGTTTGTTCATTCCAGAGAGTGTTAAAATCCATTCTTGCAAAAATTCACCCTCATCGCCAATCACCAGTCTTTGTCCTAGTTGTTGGTCGATATTTATCACAATCAAACGTTCAAATTCATTTAAGGTAATCATCTTTTGATAAAGTCCACCATTTTTTTAAGCGATTCATTATACTAAAATAATTAGTTGCACTCATTACACTTTGTAACCAAATCACTGTACTTTGTCTATAAAATTTGCAAAAATAAACAAATTTTAACCATAAATGGTATAAAAATTGCATAATGCAAGTTATTATTGTTTTCATTAAAAAAAAATTCTTAATTAAGTCAATCGCGACAAACAATTAATAATAAAAAACGACATTTAAAATCATGCCGTTTTATCATCAAAGCGGATATTGGTGATTTTATAAATTACTATTTTAACTAATGGATATGTTTACCCAGTATAGACATTGTTTCAAAATCTCAATATTGTTACATATTGATGTTTGATACCGCCTAATAAATTGTGATTAAAATTACACCAATATCTTTATCTTTTAAAAACAATGCATTATAAGATAAATCACTTTATTTTACATTGCATTTTTTACGCCAATTTTAACGCAGGAATGCTCGAGCGTTGCGGAACATTCTTAGCCACGCACCGTCTTTATCCCATTCTTTGGGTTTATAAGCATGATTGATGGCGCGCAAGGTACGTTCTGGGTGTGGCATCATTAACGTTACCCGACCATCATTGCTACAAATGCCCGTAATACCCTGTGGTGAGCCATTTGGGTTTAATGGATAATGTTCGGTTGGATTGCCTTGACTATCCACATAACGCAAAGCAATTTGACCATGTAATCCAAGCTCATGTATCGCTTTATCAGTCAAATTGGCATAGCCTTCACCATGCGCTACTGCCACAGGTAAAATACTATCTTGCATGCCCTTTAATAATACTGATTTAGTACGCTCTACTTTGACATCGACGGTACGCGCTTCAAAACGAGCGGATTTATTATAAGTAAATCTTGGGAAATGTTCTGCTCCCACCATCAAATCTTTTAATTGCGCCATCATTTGACAGCCGTTACATACGCCAAGTGTAAAGGTTTCTGGGCGATGGAAAAATCGAGCAAACATCATACGCAATTCATCGTGAAACAGCACCGAATTTGCCCAGCCAGAACCTGCTCCTAAAACGTCGCCATAACTAAAACCGCCACACGCCACAAGCCCCTCAAAATCGCGTAGATTAATTC
>CAKAQU010000106.1 GCA_916720335.1 uncultured Moraxella sp.
TACTAAATCACCTGCCGACAATAAAGGCAGATTAGTACGAACATGACAGCGGCAAACCTCCCCAACAATCAAAGATTGGGTTGAATTTGGATAATTTGAAGGGTCATCAGGTAAAGCGGTAATTTGCACATCAAGCTGTTTGCCAAAATGAGCGACAATCACGCCAGAAAATAAATATTTATCATCTACAGTTTGATGATTTTTTTGAATTTGTCGGGTTTGGTTTTTGGTAAGTTTGCGTTTGCGAATTATGGACATAGTAACTACATTTAAATAATAACAATCTATTGTAAACCATTTATTTAAATTAAAAAATATGATTTTATAATTAAATTATTTAAAAACAGCAATTTTTTTATTACATTTTCAAAAATTTATATAGGTTATTTAAATGATTTTAGTAAATTTACTTATATCAAACAATAAAATGAATTTGCTTTTAGCTTTAATATTAATACTATTCTTTAGAAATAGCTCTTTGGAAATAACCTAGTATTTTTAGAAATAAGTGAATGATTTTATTATATGGAAAGTTATTAAATGCGTTTAGGAGCTTTTTATAAAACTTTTATTAAAGATAATTTACTGAAAACTTAAGATAAATTAGTGATGAATAATTTAAAAAATAAATTATATTAAAAAAATTTTTAAATTACAATCAATTTAAAATTCATTATTTAAAAGTTTTTGATAAATAAGTTTGAATCATTAGCTGATTTTAAAAACTTTAAATCAAACATACCAAAGTTGATGAGTAACACATTATACAAAAACTATTTTAGTAATCTTTGTTTTAGAACAAAGGGTTTTGGATGTCAATTACAATAATAAACTAGTGACAACCAAAACCCCATGTAATAGCTTTTATACCATCAGCTTTTTTTAAAAAGCTTATTTATTTTCCAATTGTGGAACAACATTACTGGTATGTCCCAATAAGCCCGATTGGGTGTATATTGCCAATTTTTGACGAGTGTCAGCAATATCTAAGTTGCGCATGGTAAGTTGTCCGATGCGGTCTGTTGGAGTAAAGGCAGCATCTTCTACTTTTTCCATGGAGAGGCGTTCAGGTTCATAGGTAAGATTTGGTGATTTGGTATCTAAGATACTGTAATCATTGCCACGTCTAAGCTCTAAAGTAACACTACCTGTGATGGCTTTAGCAACCCAGCGCTGAGCAGTTTCGCGCAGCATCAAGGCTTGAGAATCAAACCAGCGACCTTGATAAAGCAAACGACCTAAACGTAAACCATTGATGCGGTACTGTTCAATCGTGTCTTCATTGTGAATACCCGTTACTAAACGCTCATAAGCGATGTGCAATAATGCCATTCCTGGAGCTTCATAAATACCACGAGATTTGGCTTCAATAATACGATTTTCAATTTGGTCAGTCATTCCAAGCCCGTGTCTTCCCCCGATTTCATTGGCTTTTAGCATCATTTGGGTAAGGTCATCAAACGTTTCCCCATTGATGGCAATGGGCACGCCTTCTGAAAATTCAATTTCTACAATTTCAGTTTTGATTTCAATGGTTTCGTCCCAAAAAGCAACCCCCATAATTGGTTCAACAATCTTATGGCTAGCACTTAAAAATTCTAAATCTTTAGCTTCGTGAGTTGCTCCAAGCATATTGGAGTCAGTAGAGTAGGCTTTTTCTTTGCTCATTTTGTAATCAAAACCATTGTTGATTAAAAACTCAGACATTTCAGCACGGCCGCCAAGCTCATCAATAAATTTTACATCAAGCCAAGGTTTGTAAATTTTTAGGTTAGGATTGGTTAATAATCCATAACGATAAAAACGTTCAATATCATTGCCTTTGTAGGTTGAGCCGTCGCCCCAAATATCAACACCATCTTCTGCCATAGCTGCAACAAGCATCGTTCCCGTGACTGCCCGACCCAGCGGTGTGGTGTTAAAGTAAGGCATGCCACCTGTTGTGATGTGAAATGCTCCACATTGAATCGCCGCAATGCCTTCTTTGGCAAGCTGTAAACGGCAATCAATTAAGCGAGCATTTTCTGCGCCATACGCCATCGCTTTTTTAGGAATGGCATTATAATCCTCTTCATCAGGCTGACCTAAGTTGGCGGTATATGCGTAAGGTAGCGCTCCTTTTTGCTTCATCCATAGTAAAGCTGCTGATGTATCTAAACCACCAGAAAAAGCAATTCCAACCTTTTGTCCTTTAGGTAATGATTGTAAAATGGTGTGGCTCATAAATACTCCTAGGTTTGTTTTTACTTAAGGTTTTTTCATTTAATATTCGAATCCATTGCGATATTTTATCACAAAAAATAACACAAAATAAGTGAAAAACAAACCTATTTTTGTTAGAATGGGAATTTTAATTATTTGTTTAAACACCTATTTTGTGCTAAATTTATGCAAAATTACCGTATATTGGTAGATACCACTACCCAAACATTAACCGTATTTTGTTATAACACAATCGTGGATACTTTTTGCATTTCCACAGCAAAAAACGGCACAGGACAGCTGGAGAATTCTTATTGCACACCTTTGGGAGTGCACGTTATTGCTGAAAAAATTGGTACAAATTGCCCAATAAATACGGTGTTTGTGGGGCGCAAGTTTACTGGTGAAGTTTATGACGAAAATTTAGGTAAGCAGTACCCAGATAGAGATTGGATTTTAAGTCGAATTTTATGGTTAAAAGGCACCGAGATGGGTAAAAATTTAGGCAAAACTGCGGATGGTAAATCGTGCGACACTTATGGTCGTTACATTTATATACACGGTACACCTGATAGTGAACCTATGGGTGTGCCAATGTCGCATGGCTGTATTCGCATGAGAAATGAAGATATTATTAAATTGTACGAATGTGTTGCTGTTGGTACGTGTGTGGAAATTGTTTAAAATATTGTTAGTTAGAGTTGTTTTATGCAAAAAATCAATGTGATGAATTACAAGATAAAGGTAGTATTTTTGTGCGTAATATCATTAATTTTCTTATCAGCGTGTCAGCATAAACTGTACAAAAATCGACCACAACCTGAACCCATTACTCAAATACCAATCTATATTACACCTGCAACTTATCAAGCCTATCGCCAAGAAGAAGCTCAAAATCGTACATTAATTATCTATTTTGAAGAAGGTAAAAAACAAAATTTGATGAATGCCATCAACGCTAAGGGCGATACCGTAATTTATGATTATAAAGTATTTAATGCTATTGCCATCACCATCAAAACAAATGAAAGCACATCTTCAGTAACTGACTTTTATCAAAAAATAGATGGCGTTTTGCAAGTAGCAGAAAGTCAAGTCAATTCATTAAATAAGATTAGTCCCATAAATCCAAATTTATAAAACAATAAGAGCGATTATGAATCTGCAAAAAGTTGATTTAAATCTTTTGGTGTATTTAGATGTGTTGTTGCGCGAAAAAAACGTAACCCGAGCCGCCGAACAACTTGACATTACTCAGCCTGCAATGAGTAATATTTTGCGCAGATTGCGTTCTTTATTAAATGACCCATTACTTGTGCGTTCCAGTGAAGGTATGACCCCAACTGAGCGTGCCAGTGAACTTCAGCCACGCATTAGAGAGATTTTATCTGATGTAGCCGCAATTTTAGAACCACGTACCGAATTTCGTCCTTATAGTACATCGCGAATTTTTCGCATCATGACCAGTGATTATGCTGAGGCGACACTTGTGCCAAGATTGGTAAAAGCCTTACGTTCCGAAGCTCCTAATGTTATCTTGGATTTTTTAACACCATCGGATGTATCGTATCGAGATATGGAACAAGGTCGTGTGGATTTAGCGATTAATCGCTTTAATGAAATTCCTCAAAGTTTTCATCAAGTTTTGGTTTGGCGCGATACATTTAGTTGTCTTTTATCAGCAGAAAGTCCATATTTGTATCGTTTTAATCTAAAAAATTATCTAAAAGCCCAACATGTTTGGGTGTCTAAAACAGGCATGGGTGTTGGTTTTGGAGTTAACCCTGAAAAATCGGGCGGTCTGGGGTCAATTGATAAAGCACTGGAGCGACTTGGTCAAAAACGCCAAATCAGCGTTTTTACTCGTCATTACCAAATGCCTGCCATGTTAAGTGCCAATAAAGATTTGATTGCAACGTTGCCAACACGTGTTGCCAAACTGCAAGCCAATAACAATCCAAAAATTGTCGTCAAAGAACCACCATTTTTTATTCCAGAATTTGAATTAACGATGGCATGGTCGCCGTTATTACAACATCATCCCGCCCATAAATGGCTAAGACAGCTGATTTTACACGTAGCAAGACAAGTCATTGCTGAAGAGCAAAATAGCAATCTACATTAAATTATCCAGTTGTTCAAGATAAGCCTCATCATGAATTAGTTTGCCAAAATATCGATAAAAATTTGGGCGCTGATTAATTTTTTCTTTAAGCCTATGTATGTTTGCTAACAGCGCTTCTGGTGTTGGCTGGTAATCATGATAAAAACACTTATCAATCTCTTGACGAAACTTGACGATGCTGTCTTTTGGCGTAAATTGCATATTTCGTGCAGTCAATTCTTGTTTTAAAGCAAAATAACGCTTTTCAATAAATTCTAACTTATCATAAAAAAACAACACATGACCTTGACCCATGCGATAATTTTGTGGAATTTTTTGGAAAATTTCTTGATTATTTAGGCTTTTATTGGCTTTTTCAACCAAAGAAAACAGTCGAGTGATTTCACGATATTCAGCAAATAAATGTTGGTCAGTTAATATATTTGGATGAACCACATTGACACGAGTCATAAACTTCTTAAAATTAAATAAATTGGCATTATAACAAATAATTATTACAATCAGTCATCACAATTTGATTTAATTTTATTCTGTGAAATGATAAAACTCTCTTAAAAAAACTGTGTTAAAATGTAAGGTTTTTAAAAACTTAAATAAACAGTTTATACATAAAGGCAAATCATGAAATATCCTAAAAATTATGATGTGGTAGTTATTGGTGGTGGTCACGCAGGAACAGAAGCGGCTTTGGCGGCAGCACGTATGGGTGTAAGTACGTTACTGATCACACATAATATTGAAACGCTTGGGCAAATGAGCTGCAACCCTGCTATTGGCGGTATTGGTAAATCGCATTTGGTGCGTGAAGTGGACGCATTGGGTGGGGCTATGGCGTTGGCTGCTGATAGAGCGGGAATTCAGTTTCGAGTTTTAAATAGTCGAAAAGGAGCGGCAGTGCGAGCAACACGGGCACAAGCTGACCGTATTTTGTACAAAGCTGCGATTCGCCATATGTTGGAAAATCAACCAAATCTGGATTTATTTCAACAGCCTGTTGATGATATTGTCGTCGAAAATGGTCGTGCAACTTCGGTAATTACGGCAACAGGTGTCGAATTTATTACCAAAACTGTGGTATTGACCTCAGGAACATTTTTGGGCGGAACCATTTATGTGGGGCTTGACAGTCAGTGTGGTGGACGGGCAGGGGATATACCCGCCATTCGTTTAGCGGAGCGATTACGCGAATTAAAACTGCCCGTTGGGCGACTAAAAACAGGCACACCCGCTCGTATTGAT